>CBFQYI010000043.1:0-16072 GCA_965720825.1 uncultured Chryseobacterium sp.
TACGATTGATGTCGTGGTAGGATCGGGACCAATGAGAAATATTTCTATTCCTAAGGTTGTAGGACTTACGGTAAAAGAAGCAAGAGCTGTAATTGCCAAGAGTATGTTTGAAGTAGGACTGGTAGAGCATGAAGATGGAAGTAAAGACGAATCTGATATTATTTATTATCAGGATCCTGCTTCCGGAGATGTTCGTGATCAGGGAATGCAGATAGACCTTTGGGCAAGTAAGAAAACTCCGGCAGAATTAAGAGCAAAAGTAGAGCAGTTGAATTCTATCTATCGTATGAAAGTGGATACTTCGCTTCCTCCTGTACGATACGAAGAAGTGCATAATGAGCCAAGTTATGACGCTCCCGTAGTACCGGCTCCTGCCCCTAAAAGAGAAACTCCAAAGCCGGAAGTTCCGAAGACAGAGACTCCTAAAACTCAGACTACAGCAACTAAACCAGCTGCTGCAACTGTTGAAAAACCTAAAACACCCGCAGGGAACGGTACTCATACAGCTGGAAGTACAACCAAACCTGCAGCAGCAACAACACAACAGCCTGCTCAAAAGCCAAAAGCTAAGAAGGTTGTCGTAGAATAAGATTAGATTAATATCAAAAATACAGGCTTCAACTATAAAATGTTGAAGCCTTTTGTGTAAAAAATATAAAACAATGTCAGAAGATAACGACGATTTTTTAGATGAAGAATTATTAGATTCCAACAGTATTGAGAACATCGATATTGATGAGGAAAATAAAGGTTTGTATGAACATCTTAATATCACTGTTGACAGCAAACAGGAGCCGTTAAGAATAGATAAATTCCTTTTAATATACAGACAGAATTCTTCAAGAAATAAAATTTCACAGACCTGCAGAGCCGGAAATGTTATCGTGAACGGAACTGCGGTGAAACAAAATTACCGGGTAAAACCGGGAGATCAGATTTCAGTTTTGCTTACCCATCCTCCAAGAGAGAATGTTATTATTCCACAAGATATTCCTGTGAATATTATTTATGAAGATGATGACCTTGTTGTAGTGGATAAGGAAGCGGGAATGGTAGTACATCCGGGATTCGGAAACTGGGACGGAACACTGGTGAACGCACTGGCTTTCCATTTTGAAAAGAATGGTGAGAAATCCGATCTGGACAGAGTAGGGCTTGTTCACAGAATTGATAAAGATACCTCAGGTCTATTGGTGATTGCCAAGAATGAATATGCATTGAGTTTCCTGGCAAAACAATTCTTTAACCGAACTACGAAAAGACTGTACTGGGCTTTTGTGTGGGGAAATATGCAGGATGAAGAAGGGACCATCAGAGGTCATATCGGAAGACACCCTAAAAACAGAATGCAGATGTCTGTTTATGAAGATGGCAGCCAGGGTAAACATGCTGTGACCCATTATAAAGTGCTGGAAAGGTTTAAATATATGACCTGGGTGGAATGTAAGCTGGAGACCGGAAGAACGCATCAGATCAGGGCGCATTTCAGACATATCGGGCATACTTTGTTTAATGATGAAAGATATGAAGGACATACGCCTTTAAGAGGGGTAAATCTTCCAAAATACAAGCAATTTATTAAAAATGTTTTTGAAATTTTGCCAAGACATGCCCTTCATGCACATACCCTAGGATTTATACACCCAACAACAAAAAAGGAATTATATTTTGAGAGCCCAATGCCCAAAGATATGGCGGATGCCGTAAAAAAATGGAGAAATTATTTAGAAAACTAAAAATATATTGAGAATTTTTTTATATTTGTTGAATTGAAATCAAGATTTGTTATGAGAAAACTATATGCTATCGTATGTTTAGCTCTTTTGTCAAATGCATACAAAGCACAAGAATCACTACCATACTATCAGCAATATCTTTTGGATGGTGAGTTCCTGTTCAACCCAGCTCAATACGGAAAAACAGATTACGTACAGCTCAACGCCAATTATCAACAACAATTTTCAAAATTCAGTAATTCTCCGAATGTTCAGTCAATTGGGATTAATGCGAATATCTTTGATAGAGTAGGTGCTGGTATTTCCGTGTTCAGAGACAGTAACGGACCGATCTCTGCTGGTGGTATCACGGCTGGTGCTTCATATTTTATTCCGCTGAGTAGTGAAGGAGACAGAAAAGACCAGTTCTCTTTCGGTACAAGTGTTAACTTCTATAACATGAATTTTGATTATTCAAAAATCAATACTGAAGAAGGTGGTGACCCATTATTAAGAGGTGAAGAAAGTAATATCTTTATGGTGTATGCCAACTTTGGTTTGGCTGCTACCTACAGAGGTTTATTCGGGGGTGTTTCCGTGAATGATATCGCATTAAGTAATGATGCTTCTATCGTAAACAACTACGAGCCTTCTCCAATTAAATTCTTCTTAAACTTAGGATACAACTGGAACATTGCTGATAATATTACATTAGCACCTTCAGCATTGATCAACCTTAACACGAACTCAACAAGAATGATCGACTGGAACTTGATGGCGACATTCTCTAATGATATCAACGCATTCTCTTTCGGGGTAAGCTACAGAACGGTTCAGAACAGATTTGACAATCAGAACCTGAGTATCTCTCCAATTGTAAAAGTAAGATTCAACAAATTCATGATCGGAGCTACTTATAACCTTGGATTGTCTGACATCCAGAGCTATGGAGGAAACAGCTTCATGATTGGTTTGGGGTATAACTTCGACAACTTCATTAATGCTAGAGGATTTAGATACTAATTAATTTAATTTAAATAAATTTGAGCTCTGAAATTTTTCAGAGCTTTTTTTATGATATATATTCACATTCCATTCTGTAAACAAAAATGCAGTTATTGTAACTTTCATTTTTCAACATCCCTGAATTTCAAGGATGAAATGCTTCGCGCCATGAAAACTGAAATATTATTGAGAAAAGATGAGTTACAGAATAAAAATCTGAAATCCCTATATTTTGGAGGCGGAACTCCTTCTATTCTTTCGGTGGATGAGATCAGTTCGTTAATAGACGATGTTCTGAAGTACTTCAGTTTTGAAAAAGATATAGAAGTCACTCTGGAAGCCAATCCCGATGATCTGGATAAAAACTTTTTAAAACAGCTGGCGGGAACACCTGTGAATAGGCTGTCCATTGGTACTCAAAGTTTTTTTGAAGAAGATCTGAAACTGATGAACAGAGCTCACAGTGCTTCTGAGGCAGAAAGTTCCATCAAACGGGCACAGGACTTCGGTTTTGAAAACCTGAGTATTGACCTGATCTATGGTTCTCCCACTTCCAATCTTGAAATCTGGAAAGAAAACCTGAATAAAACTATCGCCTTAGAAGTTCCTCATATTTCATCTTATGCATTGACTGTTGAGCCTAAAACAGCTTTGGAAAACTGGATCTCAAAAGGGAAAGTAAAAAGTCCTAAAGAAGAAGAGCAAAATAGGGAATTCTATTATCTGTCCGACTTTTTAAAAGACAATGGTTTTGAACATTACGAAGTGTCTAATTTTGCCAAACCTGGTTTTTATTCACGACATAATTCTGCTTACTGGAAATACAATGAATATCTTGGAATAGGACCATCAGCGCATTCCTATAACGGATTTGATGTCCGAAGCTGGAATGTAGCCAATAATCAGCAGTACATTAAAAAACTGAATGATAAACTTCTTGCCAAAGAAGAGGAAATCCTTTCTCAGGAAGATCAGTTTAATGAAATGATTATGATTGGTTTGCGTACCATTTGGGGCGTTGATCTGGAAAGTTTAAAAAATAAATTTTCAGATAGAATGTTAGAGCACTTTCAGAGAGAAATTAAACCTAAAGTAGAGGACGGTATTTTAATCATTGAGAATGATCATTTAAAAATTCCTGAAAAACATTGGTTTATGGCAGACGGAATTGCTTCGGATTTGTTTATAATTTAGATTGGAAGTCAGGAGCGGGAAGCACGAAGAGCTGTTTGTGAAAAACTTCCGGCATCCAGCATCCAGCATCCAACAATTTCACTATTTTTGTATAAAATTTCAACTCATTTGAAAACGAAAAAACAAGATTATTCACATCTTTCGCCAAGCCAGCCTATCGGAATTTTCGACAGCGGGGTAGGAGGTCTTACCGTTGCCAAAGAAATCAAAAGACTTCTTCCTAACGAAGATCTGATCTATTTTGGAGATACAAAGCATCTTCCCTACGGAGAAAAATCCAAGGATGCGATTATTGAATATTCTACAAAGATTACCAATTTTCTGCTTGAGCAGAACTGCAAAGCCATTGTTATTGCCTGTAATACAGCAACTGCGAATGCTTTGAATGAGGTCATGCAGTCTGTTGCAGGAAAAGTTCCGGTTATAGATGTTATTAATCCTGTTGCTGAAAAAGTTTCTTACGAAATCCATAATAATGTAGGCGTAATTGCTACCAAAGCGACTGTGAATTCGGGGCTTTACAAAAAGAGCATCCGAAAGCATAATAAATGGATCAAAGTAGACGAATTGGCAACACCATTATTGGTTCCTGCCATTGAAGAAGGATTTAAAAATCATCCGATTACTCATGCTATTATTTATAATTATTTAAGTAATAACAAATTAAAAAATATTGAAACTTTGATTCTGGGTTGTACTCATTATCCTCTTTTGATTGATGAAATTAAGCAGTACTACGGAAACAGAGTACGTGTGATTGATTCCCCGAATATCGTAGCCAATCATCTGAAGATCATCCTTGATAAATATAACCTCCTACATGATCATAATTCAAAACCGAATTATCATTTCTATCTTTCGGATATTACAAAGAATTTCGAGAAAATCTCCAAGAAATTCTTTGGAAAAACCATTGATTTAGAATTGAAAGTATTATAAATAAAAAAGTCTGCCTCAATAGGAGGCAGACTTTTTTATTTATTAAATTTTGACATTACGATATCAAGCTTTTAAGGCACAAAGATTTATTTTTGGTAAAACCTTATGCTTCATTTAGTTCCCACAGATTTCACAAATTCCACAGATAATAATGCTTTTAAAATTAAAAGATGACTAAAAATCTGTGTTCTCTGTGAAATCTGTTGGAAAATAATGTTCAATTTCATTCGTGTTTGTTGTGAAAGAGATCGTGAATTCGTGTTTAAAATTACGCTTCCACAATTACTTTTTCAGCATTCAGTCTTTTCTTAGGATTAAATTTAGGCTGATTGGCATCTGCTTCATCTCTTTCCCCGATAGCTACAGCAAATAACGTTTCATATTTTTCATTATTCAGAATAGCATCATATTTTTCAGGTTCAATTCCTTCCATTGGAGTAGAATCTATTCCCATCGCTGCACATGCGGACAAAAGTACCCCTAAAGATAAGTAAACCTGATGGCCAAGCCAGGCTTTTATAGCATCTTCTCCCTTAGGTTTTACCATCGTTCGGTAATAATTAACAGAGCCTTCCGGAAGGTTTTCTTCAATTTGCTTTTCAAAGTTTTCTATGTTTTTGATCACTTGAAAAATAATTACATGACTACTATCGAGTACTTTTTCTTTATTAAAATAAGATTTGTCACCCAATTGCTTTTTTAGTTCCGGATCATTCACGAAAATAAAATTCCATGGCTGGCTGTTAATGGAGGAAGGACTTAAATTTAAAATCTCCTGAAGCGTTGCAATTTGTTCTTCACTGATTTTTCCCTGTGGGTTATACTTTTTTACAGTATACCTGTTTTTCATTTGGTCTAAAAAGTTCATAATTTTATACTATCATTTTTATAGTTACAAAAGTAATTTAAGTTTATTAACTTTGCAATAACGGTAAAAAATGATAGTATAAAAATGTATACAATAGATAATAAATCGTATCCCTGCTGTACCAGCGTCACGATGAAATTTATAGGAGGGAAGTGGAAAGCAGTAATTTTACACCATCTTATTGGTGGAGCTAAACGTTATAACGAGATAAGAAAGTCTATTCCTACCATTACGGAAAGAACATTGAGTTTACAGCTAAAACAATTGGAAGAAGACGGAATTGTGGACAGAAAAGTTTTTACGGAAAAACCTCCTTTAGTGGTAGAATATGAATTGACAGACTTTGGAAAGACACTTTTACCCGTATTAGAAGCGATAACAAAATGGGGTGAAGAATCTCCCGTAATATCAAAAAAAATAATCAGGAATTAAAGTTCCTGATTATCTTCTTTATTTGGCTCAAAAAAACTGAAACTTACGTTTCCGTATTTTCGGGTATCTATTAAATTGGGGTGGTCAAGCTTCATACGACTTTGGTGCTCTACAATAAGAACTCCGTTTTCCTTCAGATATTTATTGTTTAAGACAAGAGAAATCAGCTCGTGGTATTTTTTCTCTTCCATTTCAAAAGGAGCATCAGAGAAAACAATTTCAAAAGATTTTTTATTTCTGAATTTTTTTAGCCAGTCAAAAACATCACCTCTTTGTACATTGATCTGAAGTGCCATATCAAGCTCAGATGCAGTGGAGTTTATAAATGCTGTATGCTTTGGATTCAATTCTACAGAAGTAACATTCTGACATCCTCTGGAAGCAAATTCAAAGGTAATAGAGCCAATTCCTGCAAAAAGATCAAGCACGGAAATCGACTGCATATCGTATTTGTTTTCCAGAATACTGAATAAAGCCTCTTTCGCAAAATCGGTGGTAGGTCTTACTTCAAAGTTTTTAGGAGCTGCAATTTTTTTGGCTTTCCATTTGCCGGATATTATTCTGAACATACTGAAATTATTATTGACAGCGAAATTACTAAATGTTGACAAATAAAAAAGAAACAAGACCGTAATTATTTTTTATTTCGGTAGAATACCTATTTTTGCGCCTTGAAAAATAATAATCATGAATAAATCATTTTGGACATTTTTGTTGAGTGTCATTCTAAGTTTACCCTTATCTGCGCAGAATAACTTTGAGAAAGGATATGTAATCAATAGCACCGGAGAAAAAATTGAAGGGTTGATAAAGAATCTTGATTGGAAGGACTCTCCCTCTCAAATTACCTTTAAACAAGAAAATAACCCTTCTGTTAAAACATATACTATTGACAATATAAAAAGCTTTGAGATAGAAGGGAAAGTAAAATATGTAAAAGCAGAAGTGAATGTTGATATGTCCAGTGATGATCTCAATGCTCTGACGGAGGATGGAAAACCTCTTTTTACTAAAAAGACAGTGCTTCTTAAAACGGTTATCGAAGGGAAATATACGCTGTATAAATATGCGAGTGAGTATCTGGAGCGTTTTTTTTACCAAAAAGAAAATGAAATAGAACCGTTAATATTTAAAAGATACCAGATATCTAGCTCCCAGGTTGGCAAAAATAATACATTTCAAAATCAATTAAAAAGTTTATCGGACTGTGATAATATTACTGCTTCTCAATTTTCAAATGCAGAATACAGAGAGAGCAGCCTTAAAGCTATTTTTGTTAAACTGAATTCTTGTGGTAATGAAGACTATAAAAGCTTTGATGAAAAAGGAACAAATAAAAGCAATTTCCACTTATCTGTAAGACCCGGAATTAATTTTTCATCTTTAGATATTAAGAATCATTCGCTTAATAATGTTTTTGATTCTGATTACGGAAGTAAAACTAATTTTAGAATAGGAGTTGAGGCAGAGTTTGTACTGCCGTTCAATAATAGCAAATGGTCAATTATTGCAGAACCTACCTATCAATATTTTAAAGCTGATAAAGAAGTATTTACCAATACTATTTTAGGAGAAAAAGTATCAAATAAATCTTCTGTAAAGTACTCATCTATTGAAATTCCTGTAGGAGTAAGATATTATGCATTTTTGAATGAAAAATCAAAACTGTTTTTCAATGCGTCAGTGATATTTGATGTTCCAATGGGAGACTCAGAAGTGACCTATGAAATATATAACTATGCTAACGAAAAATATAAAATCGAATCCGGAATGAATTTAGGACTTGGAATTGGCTATAAATACAATGACAAATATAGTGTTGAATTGAATATGCATACAAAAAGAGATCTTCTTAAGCTGGATCAACAGGATACATCTTATCAAAACTTTTCAATCATCCTGGGATACACATTATTTTAAATATAAATAATAATGAAGATAAAAAAAGGTACTGCGCTCTAGCAGTACCTTTTTATTTAATTTAATATAAAATTCTTGTTGGGAATATTGTCAAAAACAATTTTCAGGTTTTTAACAAATTTCTGAAGTTCGGAAATAAACGTTTCATTTTCCGTAGTTTCTCCATAAGCATAAAAGCTGGTTTCATTGATTCCGAAACCGATCTTGCTCAATGTAAACATAATGAAGTAAAGGAAATCTACTTCAGAATTGACATCCAGATTATTATAAAGAATGATTTTCTTATTATCAATTGCAAAAAACTCACATTGATTATGATACAGATTGATATGAATTTCTTTACTCGCTTTATTATTAACTGAACTTAAAAACTTTTCTCCGGAGAAATTAAAATGAACAGGTATCGCCAGCTCTTTTATTTTCTTATAGTAGTTTTTTGGGAAAGTATAATAAAACTGTATATTGAATTTTTTGTTGATAGAAAGCATCAGCTCTTCCTTCTCTCTGTCAGTAGGAGCGTTGAAAGCAATCAGATCAAATCCTGCATCATGCTCGGAAAAACCTTCAGGCATCAGGGTAAAGTGGTTTAATGCTGAAATCACATGGATTTCGTCATAGCGCTGCTTTATAAGAACTTCATCCAGCTTTTGGTCAATAAGATTGGCTGGTGTCTCTTCAGTAACGAAATAAGACTTCTCCTCCAGAATGTTTTTGTTTTTAACAATCTGGCAGATCAATCCGTCTTTGGTAAAAAGTAAATTAAGTACGTTCATATTTCAATTCCTGCAAATTTAGTGAAATTCTACCATTACCGCACCCGATTGATGGTGAAGTATTTCCTTATTATAAAAATCAATATTGACCTGGCTTTCCAATACATCCCGAACCATCCTCTGCAAAGTGCCGTCACCAATGCCATGAACAATTTCCAGTCTCTTCAGGTTGTTCTTTCTGCAAAACTCAATTACTTCAATCAGTTTCTCCTTTTGAATAAACAATCTTTCAAAACTATCATAGTCATTAGGATTCTTTACCAAATTATGAAAATGCAGGTCTAAAACCAAATGATTTTTCTGATGTTTCTTGGAAATGATTTTTTTAGGTTCCGCTTTTCTTACGACTCTGATATTTTCATAGAGATCTGCATCCTTAGGAACCAGTTTTTCTTTGGGATATTGATGAGTAAAGCCATATTCATCTTTAAAAATGGCAATATTTCCCCTCACGGAAGTAATTACTCCGCTTAAATCTTCATCTACTACCGAAACCTTATCGCCGATCTTCATAATTTTTAAGAATTGTCTGAATCCATTATTGGTGCAAAGGTAAAAAGTAAAAGGTATTGAATACAAACTCCTTTACTCTCACTCCCTCAAATTCTCCAACGCTTACACTCTCCAACCCTACAACTCTCACACACTCTCACTCATCAAACTCTCGGTCCCAGTTCAATCACTTCCAGATCTTTGATTTCCTCACCATCCACCACAAAGCGCATCATAGTTCTTACTTTATGCCAGCCCTGTTTACCACAAGCTCCAGGGTTCAGATGAAGAAGGCTGTTTTTCTCATCATACATCGCTTTTAAAATATGGGAATGCCCTGAAATAAATAATTTCGGAGCTTTTTCTACAATTTCTTTTTTTGTAAGTGGAGTATATTTTCCCGGATAACCTCCGATATGGATCATGAGAACTTCCAATTTTTCACAAAAGAAACGGTTCACTTCTGGAAATTCAGCCTGAATTTTAGCATCATCAATGTTTCCGTAAACACCCTTCAGTGGTTTTATTTTTTCAAGCTGTTCAATCACATCCAGACTTCCGAAATCTCCGCAATGCCATACTTCATCAGCCTGAGAAGCATATTCCAGAATTCGGTCATCAATATAAGAATGAGAGTCGGAGAGGAGAAGAACTTTTGTCATTATCTAAGGGTTCTTTCAGTAATATTTTCGTTGTATTTATCTTTGAAAATGGCTACACGATCAGGATTGAGTTCTCCGTCATGATTGATCACTCTTTCTTTCAATAGCCATTTAACCAGCTTTTCCATTCCTTTTTTAGAATTCATAAAATTGGCAATTTTAGCAATATCAGTAGATTCTACCTTTACCTTTTCTGTCAGAAAATTCAGGATGAAATAATCATCACTTACATAGCTTGGGGTTTCATTATCCATATATCGGTAAAGAAGAACTTCCTCATCATCTTTCATGGAAAAAAAAGAATATTGTGCTACATTGATCTTTTCAGCTTTCAGGATCTGCTTTCCATCCAATAAAACTTTATCGTCTTTGATGGTGACATCCTGAGAAAAATATAAATTACAGCTTATCATCAATAAGAAGAAAGTCAATATTTTGTTTACTGCCATTTTAATTTTTTTAAGACTGCAAATATAAAGAAGCTTTTATCAATTCACAGGAGAACCTAATCAGTAATATTTTTTGTTTTCCTGATAGAATCCAGTTTCTTTTCAATGTCAGCACTGAAAACCTTTTTCAGTTTCAGTTGATTCTCCGTAAGTTTTGAAATGACAAAAGTACCGGTCATATTGGTATTGGAAGGAAAAAGTAAAGTTACTGTAGAGTCTGAAGCTTTTTTCCAGCTTCCTATATAGCGGTCTGCTTTTTCATTTTTTTTAGGAATAGGTTCTTCCAAAGTATCATATCTTAAGGTTGATTTAATCAGATTTCCTGTGATTTTTCCATTTTTCTGAAATCTGATTCCTTCTCTTCTTGCCTCAAAACCATCCTGTTTTTCATAGGTATAAATATAGGTATCCATTTTACTAAGATTCCAGGTCTGCAAAAGTAAAGGGTTTGAAGTTCTGTCCTGGGCTTTGATACCACTGATAGCGAAAAGAGAGAAAATACAGATACAAATAGGCTTTTTCATGAATACTGCTGATTTATCGTAAAGTTTTAGCACGGCTAAAATTAGCATGCGTAATATTTAGTAAATTTGGGAAAATTAAAATAAACAATGAAACAGAAACTTTCTTTTTTCATTTTTCTTTTGACCGTAGGATTGACGAATGCGCAGGTTGAAGAAAAAAAACTGGATGAACTGATCCAAAATACTCTGAAAACCTTTGATGTACCGGGAATGTCGGTAGGAATTGTGAAAGATGGTAAAATGATCTATTCCAAAGGGTTTGGAGTACGTTCTCTTACAACAAAGCAGCCCATGGATGACAATACGCTGGTAGGGATTGCTTCCAACTCAAAAGGCTTTACCTGTACGGCATTAGCCATCTTAGTAGATGAAGGAAAACTGAACTGGGATGATAAAGTTTCAAAATATATTCCTGAATTTCAAATGTACGATCCTTACGTTTCCCAAAATGTAACGATCAAAGATCTTATTACCCACAGAGCAGGATTAGGACTTGGGCAGGGAGATCTTATGTTCTTTCCTGAAGGAGGAAACTTAACTGTTAATGATATTGTTCATAATGTGAGATATCTGAAGCCGGAAAACCCTTTTAGAACAAAATTGGATTATAACAATATCATGTTTATTGTAGCCGGAGAGGTAATTCACAGAGTTTCCGGATTAAGCTGGGCAGAATTTATTGAGCAAAGAATTATGAAACCGGTAGGAATGACTTCAAGTTTCGGAAGCTACAACAGAGCAAAAGCTACAGCAAACAAAATTGATGCACACGCTCCGGTAGACGGAAAAGCAATTGCTGTTCCTCATGACTGGAACGAGACAGGAAATGCTGCTGGAGGAATCATGAGTAATATCAAAGATATGACAACCTGGGCAGAATGCCTATTGAATAATTTCACCACAAAAGATGGTAAAAAACTGGTTTCTGATAAGAATGTTCAACAACTTTGGAGTCTGCAGATTCCAGATAGAGTGGCAGCAAAAAATCCATATGACACAAGTTTTTATGGATACGGTTTAGGATGGTTTCTGAGCGATGTTAAAGGACACAAACAGGTACAACATACTGGTGGGTTGATCGGAACGGTTACTCAATTTACTTTAATTCCTGATATGAAGCTGGGAATTGTAGTCTTGACCAACCAACAGTCTGGTGCAGCTTTCAATACCATTACGAATACCGTGAAAGATTCTTACCTTGGGGTAGCAGACAGAAACTGGCTGAAAACCTATGGAGACAGGATGTCTAAAATGGAAGCAGAATTCAATAAACAGAAGAAAGATGCTTTTGCAAAATCTGAAGCCTTCAAAAAAGAAAAATCTATTCAGCCTAAAGCAGAACAGTTTACAGGAACATATAATGACGTTTGGTTTGGTGATGTAGATATTGCACAGCAGGGAAATACGTACAGGATTTCATGTAAAAATTCTCCAAGATTAAAAGGAGAATTACTTCCTTATTCCAATAATTCTTTTATTATCAAATGGGATGACAGAAGCTATGATGCGGATGCCTACATTATTTTCAGCTATGACGAAAACGGAAAAGCAGAATCTGCAAAATTGAAAGCGATCTCTGATGTGACGGATTTCAGTTTTGATTTTGATGATCTGGATTTGAAAAAGAAATAAAATCAAAATCACATAAGATATTTCATAGAGAACGGGCTTGGGTCCGTTCTTTTTGTTTCTTTAGTACGAATGGCACTAATTTGTTCACAAATAGCACTATTTCTGATGAAAATTAGAACTGATATAATTTAATAGGAACGGGCTTTAGCCCGTTTTTTCTTGTTTACAACGATAATGGCTTTAGCCAAAAGACCACCCCGTCAAAAATTCTTTGAATTTTCGCCACCCCTCCGATGGAGGGGAATATGCAGTCGGTAAAAGAGATGTAGGTTTATTGCGCAAGATTCAGATCCTGATTGGCTAAAGTAAGCTCTGTGTTAAGATGTAGCTTTTCAAAGAAATTTTTTAGTTCAAGAACTCTTTTTTTATTGTCATAATGGATGCTTGAATTCAGTTTTCTTTGGCAAAGCGAACAGGCTCTGGCAATATGATAATCCGTTTCAGTTAATGAGTTGGTTCCATTCATCACACAGTTGGCATTCAAACAATGGCTGATTCCGAACATATGACCAATTTCGTGTGAACTGATTTTTACTAATCTTAAAAAACTTTCATTGAAATTTGAATCGGTTAATTGACCGCCAGCAAATCTGTATATCGAAGTTACTCCTACACCATCTTCATAAGAAGCCAATCCAAAAACATAGTTCCATTCCGGTTTTGGGAAAAGGTCTTTTTCGGTAATTCCCATCAGTACTACAGCGTCTTTTGGTTTTCTTTTGATCAGAATACTGTCCAGTACATATCCTGCAAGAATCTGTTCATTCCCTTCCTTTGAAATTCTTCTTACATTTTCAGGAAATATCGTGTTAGGCAGAGTTGGCAGTATTTTGGTCTCCAGCTGGTAATATGTTTTTAAATATTCCTGTGTGAGGATTATTTCTTTTTTCTGAAGTTCATCGAATACTCCTATGGGTTGAAGATAAATGGTATTTTTTCCAGTCTCTGGTTTTATCTTTTTTAATTTCTGAAAATCTTCAAATGTCTGGAAATGTTCATCATGATTATACCGCCAGCTTCCGGGTTTTGGAGAAGAGGAAAGTTTGATGTCATTCAGTGCAATAGATTCATAGTAATTTTTCTTCTCTTTCTGGCATGAGAAAAGAAGGATAACTATTGTGGCATAAAAAAATAATGAGGTGAAGTTATATTTTCCCGGGCTCATAAAAGAAAAGCAGTTTCTTTTTAGCACCGTCGAATTCTGACCAGGATTCACAGTCTACTTCAAAACCTGCAACTCCGCAGGTGGGGAAATGGAAAATATCCTCAGAAATGGAATTGGCAAAATTGGAAATTCCATTATTGTGAGAGAAAAATGCAACTGAATTCAGGTTGTCATCCAGATCATAAATTACAGATTCAAAGCTTCTTTCCGAAGGATTATATAATTTTTCATCAGTTGAACAATTCAACTGATACGCCTGATTGAAAATTTTACAGGTATTCAGGGCACGAACCGCGGGGCTCGATACAAAATGGTCTATAGAAATATTATTGCTTTTCAGGAATCTGGACATGTGCATAGCATCCTCCAAACCTTTGTCTGCCAAAGGTCTGTCAAAGTCCTCCGTTTCCTCCGGCCAGTCGCTTTTTGCATGTCTAACGAGGATGAGTTTCTTCATATAATTGTTTTTTGGAAGATTAAAATTATAAAAAAAATAATGGAATAAAACATGATTTATATAAAAAAACTGCGTTATGAATAAAATCAGTAAATTTTACTAAATTTGCAAACTTATGGGACAAATCCTTGCAATAGACTACGGAAAGGCTCGTTGCGGTATCGCTGCAACCGATGATATGCAGATTATAGCCAGTGGGCTGGAGACTGTAGAGAATCGTTTTTTAATGGAATTTTTGAAAAAGTATTTCAATGAAAACAAGGTAGATGAAGTAGTAATTGGACTTCCCATAGATTTGAGAGGAAATGTTTCAGAAGTGGAAACCGATATTTTAAAATTCATAGAAGAATTTAAAAAAGAATTTTCGGATATTGCAGTTCACCGTTTTGATGAAAGGTTTACCTCCAAAATGGCTTCATTTTTTATTTCCCAAAGTGGAAAAAACAAGAAAAAGAGGCAGGAAAAAGGATTAATAGATAAAGTAAGTGCAACAATCATATTGCAGAATTTTTTAGAACAAAGATTAAGATGATATTACCGATAAGAGCTTTTGGGGATCCTGTTTTGAGAAAAGTAGGAAAAGATATAGACAAAGACTATCCCGAATTACAGGAACTGATAGATAACATGTTCGAAACCATGTACAGCGCAAATGGCATAGGTCTTGCAGCGCCACAGATTGGTTTGGATATCCGTCTGTTTGTAATAGATGTGACGCCTCTTGCTGAAGATGAGGATTATGAAGATATTAAAGATGAGTTGGCAGATTTCAAAAAAGTATTCATTAATGCTCAGATTCTTGAAGAATCAGGGGAAGAATGGAAGTTCAATGAGGGCTGTCTTTCTATTCCTGATGTAAGAGAAGATGTAAAAAGAAAAGGCACCATCGTGATTGAATATTATGACGAAAATTTTGTGAAACATACAGAAACTTTTTCCGATATTAGAGCCCGCGTAATTCAGCATGAATATGACCACATTGAAGGAGTTCTGTTTACCGATCACCTGAGTGCTCTAAAGAAGAAACTCGTAAAAGGTAAGCTAACTAAAATCTCTCAGGGTGACGTGAACATCGGTTACAAAATGAGATTTCCCAAATAATTAAATAAGGATTAAAACGAATAATAAAAAGCAAAAAGCTAGTGCTGATTGCAGAATTTACAAAAAATAAAATTATGCTGTTAGAAAAAATAATTTCAATTTCTGGAAAACCAGGACTTTTCAAATTAGTTTCTCAATTAAGAAACGGATTCATTATTGAAGATGTTACCAACAAGAAAAAAGTAAGCATTGGAAACTCAAGCCAGGTAAGTTTATTGGACAATATTGCCATGTTTACATTTGAGAAAGAAGTTCCTTTGTTTGAAGTATTTGAAAATATTGCTAAAAACAACGACTATAAGGAAACTATTTCTCACAAATCTTCTGATGCAGATTTGAAAGATTTTATGCTTGAATCACTTCCTAACTATGATACAGAAAGAGTATATTCTTCTGATATCAAGAAATTGGCTCAGTGGTACAACATCCTTCATAAAGCAGGATATATCACTCCGGATAGCTTTGTAAAAGCAGAGCCTGAAACTTTGGAAGGTGAACCAGCTGAAGAAGTAAGCATTGAAAAAGAAGCTAAAAAAGCTCCAAAAGCAGAAAAACCAGCTGCTCCAAAAGTAAAAGCTACTTCAGCTGCAAAATCAGCTCCTAAGAGTACACACAGAAAACAAGGATAATTCATTTTTGAATTAAAAATACAAAGCCTTGTCTGGAATTTCCGGACAAGGTTTTTTGTTTTTTGGGAGGTAGCAGGAATTAGGGATTAGGAAATTTTCTACGATGTTCAAATTT
>CBFQYI010000044.1:0-15692 GCA_965720825.1 uncultured Chryseobacterium sp.
TCACGAAGGGAAACCCAAGTATTTTCAAATATAGACTGTTCCCGGATTACTCTGCTCCATGAGCCCAAATTATTGTAATAAGAAGCTGTGCTTACAGGGTCGATCCATCCTTTTTCATAGGCTTCCTGATAAGTCATACCACTTACATCTCTGGTAACTCCTTGTTTATCTTTTATGCTGGTATTCTGGCTAAATACTCCTTCGGGAATCACCCCAAACTGAATGTTGCCATTGGAATCTGTATATTTGATTCCTCCTCTCTCCTCATCCCTGTACTGTAATGTAGAAGATAAATTACCAAACTGAACACCATAATTATAGGTGGCAGAAAGAATATCGCCTCCTACTCTTGCATCTATCAGTACACTTAAAGATAAATTTTTATACCTGAAAGTATTTCTGAAGCTGGCCAAAAAATCAGGAGTTAACTTTCCGACTGTAGTATACCCCTGGTTTTGGTAAGAATCTGATCTCAGATATGAGCCATCAGCTTTCAGAACTTTCATTCCATTTCTGGGATCATCAACTTTATTACCATTTGCATCCAGTGCCTGATATCTTGCATAGGCATATTTGGTTTGTATCAAACCGTATTGCTGGCCCGGTATTGCTATACTTTTTACATCAGTTCCCATACCCCAGTTTAATACATATTCAGTAACTCCCGGATAAAGTTCAATAAGTTTATCCCTGTTTTGAGAGAAGGTAACTGTGGTATTCCATCTGAAGTTGGATGATTTTACCGGAATTGCATTGACAATTACCTCTATACCCTGATTTTGTAGATTTCCTGCATTGATCTGCTGTTGGCTAAGTCCAGACTCTTGTGGTAAGGAAAGTGTTAGCAGTTGATTGGTAGTGTTGGTTTTATAAAATGATACATCAAAATCCAACCGGTTATTGAGAAAAGCCATATTTAATCCAAATTCTATGGATCTGCTCAATTCATTTTTTAAATTTAAATTCGCGAGTGAGTTACTATTGAAACCAACTAACGGAATGCGTGTTCCATCAGGGGAATTGTAGGCAGAAGGATCAGGTCTGTAGTAGAGGCCCGAGCTAGTGTTGTATGGAGAAGTATCTCTTCCCACCCATGCCAGACTTCCTCTCAGGCTTCCGGAATTTATCCATTTTGGAAGTTTTAAGGAATTAGAAAATATCCAGTTTCCAACAAATGAAGGATAGAAATAGCTTATATTTCCATGTCCATCTGGATATGCCAATGTGGAAGACCAGTCATTCCGACCTGTAATATCAATGAACAGCTGGTTCTTCCATGCGAAATTGGCAAAAGCGTACAGCCCCTGAATTCTTTTCGGAGACTGATTGCCATCAGCATAATATGTTTCGCTTCCTATCGGATCTATTGAGTTCTGGATCTGGAAAACACCGGGAGAATTCAGTCCTCCATTGGTCCATTGCCTTGTGGCTTTATATTTGGACCTGAAGTCTTCTCCACCAATAGATGCATTAAGGGTAAGATTCTCTGTTAATTTAAAGTTGGCATTCAACAAAAATTTGGTAGTATACTGTTCCTTTCTCCCTTCCAAAATGCTATAGCCACCTCCTGTGAACCCGGGGTTTTCTCCAAGTATTTTAGATTCATTAAGGAAATCATAATTATTGAAATTGCCGGTTACCATAAGGTTCAGCCAATCTGTTAGCTGGGATTTAAGTTCGATCCTGCCTATATAGTTGTTTTCTTTCTGTGTTCTTGTATTCTGGAAAAGATTAAAATAAGTAGAGGCCATACCATAAGGATCCGCATTGTCTTGTTTCATTCCCCCTTTTACAGGATCCAGATAATTGTTTTTCCAATATACAGCATCAAAACTTCTGGGAGTGCCATATATAAAGCTGAAGAGTGGGCTTTCATTTCCTCCCTGAGGTACTGGATTTTGTCCGAAAGACTGATTATAATTGAAGCTTGCATCTACCTGCAAATATTTACTGTATTGATGGGTTGCGCGAATAAAGTAAGCATTTTTGATAAATTTATTACGGGGAAGAATTCCATCAGCTTCCTGATTGGTATAACTCAATAAAATAGTAGATTTATCATTTCCTCCGGAGAGTTCGAATGAGTTTTTACGATCAAATCCTACCTGGTAAATATCCTTGTAATTATTGGGTTGAGGATTCCATAGAATTGTTCTGCCATCAATATCCTGTACTGGTTTTCCATCAAATTTTGGCCCATAGCTGTAAAAAAAATTGTTTGGATCTATAAAACGGTCTCCGTTTGCATCTGTTGAAAAGCTAGAACTGAGTCCGGCACCAAATTCATTCTGAAATATAGGACCATTGTAGACATGCTGTGTAGTAAGTGAAGAATTTACCCTGACACCCAATCCGTTAGTCCCTTTTCCTTTTTTGGTTGTAATGACAATAACCCCATTAGCAGCCCGTGAACCGTACAGAGCAGATGCTGCAGCACCTCTTAAAATTGAAACGGACTCAAAAACATCTGAGTTGAGATTTTTCATTTCATTACCGAAATCATAACCAGAACCCCAGGAATCCGCACCGGTTACTCCATTGTCTATAATTACTCCGTCAACAACAATTAGCGGTTGGTTGTTACCTCCTAATGATGTATTTCCACGGATCTGAATTCTGGCACTGGACTGTGGACCACCGGATCCTGCCGTAATTTCTACTCCTGGCAATTTTCCCTGTAGGGCTTCCATAGGATTAACAACACCAGCCTGCGTAATGTCTTTGGCCTCAACTTTAGTAATGGCGTAGCCTAATTTTCTCTGATCTCTTTTTATTCCAAGCGCAGTAACAACAACTTCATCAATTTCCTTATTCTTTACTGAATCTTTCTGTTTTTTTTGAGCGTTTATTTGATTTATACTGAGTAGAAAACAAAAAACACTGGTAGCCATAGGTAACCCTTTACTTGATTGTTTCATTTTTTCATCATTTGCTTAATACTACAATATTAAAAAAAAATATGATAGCTTGTGATGAATTTTAAATATAAGGCTTTGATTTACAGTGATTAATGATTTGGCTTTTGTTGTTTAATGCTAATTTTAGCGTAGAATATTCTGTAAATGATAATATTGAAAATATAAAATATTGATTATGGATTGTCGTTTATGAATTTTATTTTTTTTTAATAGTATAGTTCTTATATCTGTTAAATAGATGATTGTAAAGTATTTTTATTGTCAATTTATATAATGAATAAGAAAAACCTCTTATCCATGTTATGTGAGATTTTTTTGTCTTATACCTAGCCAAGCACAGCCCCTAACAGAAGCAATGGGGAATCAATAATATTAACTAAGTAATGGTTAATTATTAAAATTTTTATTTAAATTTCACTATGTATAGAAAAAAATAATATTTTAGAAGAAGCGAAATCCGAAAAGCTATAATAGAGTAGGAATTATCAAAAACTAAAATAACTATGAAAAATCTGGTAAAGGTTTCAAGAGAAAGTTTAAAATCTCTTAAAGGAAGCGGAGGACCTACATGTCCTGATGATCCTCAATTCAGCATGTGCTATCCTCCCGGATGGCCAAATGGTATTTGTATGACTTATTATCAATGTTGTATGAGACTTGGAGGACCTATAGAATTTTGTAAAGAAGAATACGGGAAATAGAATATTTTCAAAGTATAAATAAAAAACGGCTATCTCAAAATTTTGAGATAGCCGTTTTTTATTTGTGAATTATTATCATACCTGTATTACTCCCAGGTTGAATTTCTCTGTAATAGGAGAATGGTTTGCCGCTTCAATTCCCATAGAAATCCATTTTCTTGTATCAGCCGGATTGATGATGGCATCTGTCCATACTCTTGCAGCTGCATAAGTAGATTCAGTTTGTTTCTGATATTTCTTAGAAATGGTATCCAGAATTTCGTTGTGCTCTTCTTCAGAAATTTGTTTTCCTTGTTTCTTTAACGTTGATTCCTGAATCTGAGCTAGCACTTTTGCTGCTTGTGCTCCACCCATTACTGCCAAGTCAGCCCAAGGCCATGCAACAATTAATCTTGGATCATAAGCTTTTCCACACATTGCATAATTTCCTGCTCCATAAGAGTTACCAGTAATAATAGTGAACTTAGGTACAACAGAATTGGAAACTGCATTTACCATTTTAGCTCCGTCTTTGATAATTCCGCCATGTTCTGATTTGGAGCCTACCATAAATCCGGTAACATCCTGTAAGAAGATCAATGGTATTTTTCTTTGATTACAGTTCGCAATGAATCGGGTTGCTTTATCAGCAGAATCAGAGTAAATTACTCCTCCAAACTGCATTTCTCCTTTTCCACTTTTAACAAGCTTTCTCTGATTGGCTACAATCCCTACAGACCAGCCATCAACTCTTGCCGTTGCGCAGATAATACTTTTACCATAGTCTGATTTATATTCTTCATATTCGGAGTTATCCACAATACACTTGATAATTTCATAAGTATCATATTGCTCAGCTCTGGAAACCGGCATAATTCCGAAAATATTTTCAGGGTTTTCTTTTGGCGGAAAACTTTCTATTCTGTCAAAGCCTGCTTTTTCAGTACTTCCAATAGATTTCATGATGTTTTTGATTCTATTCAAAGCATCTTTATCATCTTTCGCTTTATAATCTGTTACTCCTGAAATAGAGCAGTGAGTGGTAGCTCCTCCTAATGTTTCGTTATCAATACTTTCTCCGATAGCTGCCTTTACAAGATAACTTCCGGCAAGGAAAATAGAACCCGTTTTATCCACAATCATAGCCTCATCACTCATAATGGGAAGATAGGCTCCTCCAGCTACACAACTCCCCATAACGGCAGAGATCTGGATGATTCCCATAGAACTCATTTTAGCATTATTTCTGAAAATTCGTCCAAAATGTTCTTTATCTGGGAAGATCTCATCCTGCATAGGCAGATAAACACCTGCAGAGTCTACCAGATAAATAATAGGAAGTTTGTTTTCCATAGCTATTTCCTGTGCTCTCAGGTTTTTCTTTCCTGTGATAGGAAACCAGGCACCGGCTTTTACAGAAGCGTCATTCGCAACGATAATACACTGTCTTCCGGAAACGTAGCCAATAACTACTACTACACCTCCGCTAGGGCATCCTCCATGTTCCTGATACATTTCATATCCTGCAAATGCTCCTACTTCTATGGAATCCGAATTTTTATCGAGAAGATAATCTATTCTTTCTCTTGCTGTCATTTTTCCTTCATCACGAAGCTTTTGAAGCCTCTTCTCACCACCTCCTTTTTTAATCTCAGTGAGTAAGCGATTTATTTCTGATAATTTTAATCTGTTCTGATCTTCTCGTTTATTGAATTCGATGTCCATAAAATTTTCAATTTTTTACGCTTAAAGATACTATTTTTATGAGGAATATGAATTGGAAGTAAAACAGATGTTTAATTATTTGGTTTTTAGTAAATTGTGAAATTTTTAACTAAAAAATATTTTCAAATAATTTATATTTTTTCTAACTTTACATAAGAGTAATAGAGGGTGATAACCTCTGAAAATTACTCTGTTCCTAGTTTATTTTTTTAATAGTTTATTATTTGAAGGCCCTGAAAGTTTAACAAATTTTCAGGGTTTTTTTAGTAATGCATAGGGTTGTTAGTAATATTTTCTATATTCTATAATATTCAGGTCGGTAAGATGATTCTTATGCTTTTTATATTTTTTAGCAGGAATAAAACCAAGTTTTTCCGGAATTTTTCTGCTGGCTATATTGTCTTCATCTACAGGATATAAAATATACTCAAAAGTAAAATTCTTTTCCAGAAATTCTATGAGGGTCGTTATGATTTCAGTTCCTAATCCTTTCCCCTGAAAATCCTTTTTTAGCCATAAGCCAAGTTCAACAGATTCTTCTGTTATATTATGGATACCGCAACATCCTATAAAATCCCTATTAGAGTCAAGAGCGACCATTACAAGATCTGTGTTTTGTAATAAAGTTCTTTTTGATTCATTCACAAAGGTGATGATATCCTGTCTATTCCCTTGCGGGTTAAAAGGCATGTATCTGGTCACCTCATTGGTAAAATGTTCCAAAATATCATCGATGTGTAAGTCTTCAACAGGGCTTAAAGTCAGATGTTTTGTTTTGATTTCAATGCTCGGGCTTAATATCATAATTGGTTGATTGATCTTTTTATTAAGTTAATAGAAAGCGTTCAGAATTAAGAGTAAAGCTATTAAAAACTTTATTTATTATCTTTTCATTAATGTAAATTTATTTTTTTTTGCAAGATTTATAAAAGCGTATTTGTAAATTTGCACGTTACAATTAAAAGGGGATAGGTTATGCATAAATTGGCACTTTTCAGGTTGCATTTAATAGTTTTTTTATGGGGATTCACAGCAATCTTAGGAAAATTGATTCAGGCCAATGCACAGATTCTGGTATTTTACAGAATGCTGTTTGCCTCTATTTTTTTGTATGTATTCATCAGGATTTTTAAAAAAGAGAGCATAAAGGTTTCCAAAAAGGTATTTTTTCAGCTTGCAGCAATAGGTTTTGCCATGGCGCTTCATTGGTATTGCTTCTTTTATTCTATTAAAGTTTCCAATGTTTCTATTGCACTAAGCTGTCTTTCCTTATCTACACTATTTGCCTCAATTCTGGAGCCTATTATTTTCAAAAGGAAAATTGATGTATCAGAAGTAGTAATGGGTACTGTTATTGTGGCCTGTATACTATTGATCTTTAAAACAGAATTTCATTTTAAAGAAGGTATTATTTATGGAATACTGTGTGCCATATTCGGGACTATTTTTTCTGTTTTTAATGGTAAAATGTTTGGGAAAACAAGTTCGGGGAACATTATTTTTTATGAAATCTTCTGTGGCTGGTTCATTTTAATGGTATTTTATTTGTTTTCGGGGCAAATTTTTCAGATGAACGAAATAAACTACAGAGATCTGGCGTTAATATGCTTGTTAGCCAGTGTTTTTACTGCTTTTCCAATGCTGGAATCTGTGAATTTAATGAAATATATATCACCTTTTACTTTAATTTTAACAGTTAATTTAGAACCTGTTTACGGAATTATACTAGCTTTTTTTATCTTTGGGGAATCAGAACATATGAGCCCTATATTTTATATCGCTTCAGGTGTTATGATACTGGCAATCATTGCAAATGGATTAATAAAAGCCAGAAAAACTAAAAACTTAAACTAAGCATCAAATTTATATGATGAAAAAATATTTTTTACTTGCATTTTCACTGCTGTTTGGGCTTTCTCAATCTCAGATTATCAGGAAATATTCCAATGAATTCTTAAACATCGGAGCCGGAGCAAGAGGACTTGCCATGGGAGGAGCAGTAATTACCAACCAGGATGATGTATATTCTCCAATGTGGAACCCTGCAGGTTTAATGTCAATCGAAAAAGATTGGCAAGGGGCTGCAATGCATGCGGAATATTTTGAATCTATTGCAAAATATGACTATCTGGCCTATGCAAAAGTACTTGAAGAAGGTGTTTTTGGCGTTTCGGTAGTAAGGCTTGGAGTAGACAATATTTTAAATACTACCCAAATGATCGATTCTGAAGGGAATATCGATTATGATAAAATTACCAAGTTTTCCCAATCTGATTATGCTGCTATTCTTTCTTATGCTTTCAGACCTGGAGGAAATCCAAAATTGGATGTGGGGGTGAATGCTAAAATTGTTTATAGAAATGTAGGTAAATTTGCAAATGGTTATGGTTTTGGTTTCGATGTGGGAGCAATTTATAAGGCAGATAACGGATGGAAGTTCGGAGGAATGGTGAGAGATATTACGACTACCGTAAACTTCTGGACGATTAATCAGAAAGAACTTTCTACTGTTGTAAACGGGGAAGAATTTAACCCTGCCCCTAAAGATAAACTGGAACTTACAATGCCAAAATTGAATGTAGGTGCCAGCAAGTTATTCGAAATCAATAGCAGTGTATATGTATTGCCGGAAGCAGGTATCAATGTTGATTTTGCTAAAACAGCATCATTAATTTCAACAGATTTTGCCAGTATCAGTCCATATGCAGGAGCTGAATTGGGATATCAGAAAATGATTTTTGTGAGATTAGGGATCAATAGATTCCAGTCTATTACAGATATAGAAGACCTTAAAAGAAAAGTTTCTTTCCAGCCGAGTGCAGGTCTTGGGATAAGATATAGAGGACTGACACTGGATTATGCAATTACGAATTCAGGAATTGGTGGATCTAATTTCTATTCCAACTTCTTCTCATTAAAACTGGATATGGGAGCATTTAGAAACGATTAAAATTATAAAAATGAAAAAGTTATCAATATTGGTGATGGCTGCTTGTTCAACAATGGCTTTCGCACAAAAGGTTTCAGATTATAAATATGTTGCAGTTCCCGAAAAATTTCAGACTTTCAACGGAGATTACGGAGTAAAAAATTCTTTTGTTAAAGCTCTGACAGATAGAAAATATATAATTCTTCCCATCATTAAAGATAACTGGCCATCTGAAGCCAAAAGTAATTATTGTAATGTGGTTACTGCAGATGTTCTCAATGATAAAAGTATATTTAAAAATAAACTGATATTACAATTTAAAGATTGTAATAACAACTTGATACTGGAATCTAAGGGGAGTTCAAATATTAAAGAATTTGAAGAAGGACTAGGTGAAGCATTAAAGCAGGCTTTAATAAAAGTGCCGGCTTCCAATCCGGTTGCGTTATTACCCGCATCTAATAATAGTGCTCAGCATACATCTCCCGACCCTGTGGTATCTGTAGCGTCTACAACAACTCCTGAGGCGAGTAATTACTCGAACGGGAAACTGGATCTTCAGAAAATACAGATTGATCCTAACCAGTTTATTTTGGCAAAGTCTGGTAGCTCAGTACCATTTGCCGTTTTCAAAGCAACTTCAAAAAATTCTGTTTTCCTTGTAAAAATGGCTGATGGAAATACAACTATCGGATATTTTGAAAATGGGAGTATAGTAATAGACATTCCACAGACAGATGGAAGATTTGCCAAAGAAGTTTTTATAGCAAAATAAATAATAAAATAATAAGTACAAAAGGCTCTTGAAAAAGAGCCTTTTGTAATATATATGTTGATGTGTTTTTCATTTTTTTGAAAATCTGAACATACTTCCCATAAATATGAATGGTAAATAAGACGATGGAAATATTTATAAAATGAGAAAAATTTTCATAGTATTATTGTTATTAGTTGATAACTCTAATTTATGAAAAAAATACATATAATAATATTTTTTAATAAAATATTTATTTATTTCTATATTTTGTTATTGTGTTTGTTTTGTATGAAGGGGATTTTGGTTTTTGTCCCATTTTGATAAAATGGTAAATTCTAAAGAAATTTTACTAATAAACAACCTTTTATTTGTGGAGATTGAAATCCTGTGCTACGCTAAATCATTAATTGGCATTAAAAAACTCCCAAATCACCTTAGCTTTACTCTTGCCTAGAATTTCTTCCAGGGTTTCCAGATTAGCTTCTTTGATACGTTTTACAGACTTCAGTTTAGATAGAAGTAATTCAATAGTTTTTTCTCCCACACCAGGAATTTCTTCCAGTTCGGATTTTATAGTAGAATTTTTTCTTCTCGTTCTGTGATGTTTTACCCCAAATCGGTGGGCTTCATCACGTACACGCTGAAGGATTTTCAACGTTTCAGATTTTTTATCCAGGTATAAAGGAATCGGATCTTCCGGGAAGAAAATTTCTTCCAGCCTCTTGGCGATCCCTACAATGGTAATTTTTCCATAAAGACCTAATAACCTCAGGCTTTTTACAGCAGAAGAAAGCTGTCCTTTCCCACCATCAATCAGAATTAGCTGAGGAAGACTCTCTCCCTCATCAAGCATTCTTTTGTAACGGCGGTAGATTACTTCTTCCATAGTGGCAAAATCGTTTGGTCCTTCTACGGTCTTAGGATGGAAAATTCTGTAATCTGCTTTACTTGGTTTTCCATCTTTAAAAACAACACATGCAGACACAGGATTTGTTCCCTGAATATTTGAGTTATCAAAACCTTCAATATGTCTTGGCTCTACAGGCATTCTCAACAGTTTCTGCATTTCAGCCATGATTCTGTTGGTATGTCTTTCAGGATCTATAATCTGAACCTGCTTCAGTTTTTCAAGACGGTATTCTTTAGCATTCTTTTCAGAAAGTTCTACAATTCTTTTTTTGTCGCCTACCTTAGGAACAATCAGCTTTACATTTGGGATTTCTACAGAAAGATGAAAAGGTAAAAGAACCTCCTTAGAATCTGAAGAAAACTTTTGACGAATCTCTATCAAAGCTTCTTCCATAATATCTTCATCGGTTTCCTCAAGAATCTTTTTAATCTCAGTAGTAAAACTCTGGATAATATTTCCGTTTCTGATTTTAAAGAAGTTGACATATGCTGCGGTTTCATCACTGGTCATCCCGAAAACATCCACATCATCAATATTCGGATTAACAACCGTGTTTTTAGCCTGATAATCTTCAAGAATATCAAGTCTTTCCTTAATGATCTGAGCCTCTTCAAACTTTAGGTTGGACGCCAGCTTCATCATCTGATTTACCAGATAATCCTTTGCTTTCCGGAAATCCCCTTTGATAATTCCGCGGATGGCATCTATTTTTTCGTCATAATCTTCCTTACTTTCAAGATCTTCGCAGGGCCCTTCACAGTTTTTGATGTGGTATTCCAGGCAGACCTTATATTTTCCATCTGCAATTTTGGATGGAGAAAGATTCAGGTTACAGGTTCTAAGTTTATAAATATGTTTTATAGTATCCAGTAATATCTTTGCAGGGCGCACTTTTGCATAAGGTCCATAATATTCTGATCCATCTTTTATGACATTTCTTGTCAGGAAAATCCTTGGGAAATCTTCATTTTTTATGCAGATCCATGGATAAGTTTTATCATCCTTCAGCATGACATTATAAAACGGCTGATGCTCTTTAATCAGATTATTTTCCAATAATAGTGCATCATATTCACTGTTTACAATGGTTGTTTCCAGCCTCTGGATTTTGCTGACCATTATTTTGATCCTGTATCCGGAAAGGTTTTTGTTGAAATAAGAGAGAACCCTCTTTTTAAGGTTTTTAGCTTTCCCAACATACAAAAGCTGTTCGTTTTTATCATAATAACGATAAACGCCGGGTTCGGATGGTAAGGTTTTGAGCTGTAGTTCTAAAGAAGGATTCATATAACAAAATTAAGGAAACTTTCCCTATTTAAAAAAGAAAAACCTGCAGATGCCTCTACAGGTTTTATTGTATGGTTCAAAATATTTTATCCGTTTGCCATTGCAGTATATTCGCTTACAAGAAAACTGAAGTAATCCCATTCTACAGAGTTCTTAGGATATTTTTTCATGAAATCCTGATTATCTCCAAATAGAAAATCATAATTGTCTTCAAAATCATCTTTATGCAGCCACATTACCTTGTTGCCTTTTTTTACATAATAAGATTTGATAACTCCACCTCCAAGCTGTGGAGAACCCATTACAGAAAAACCTGTTGTTTCTTTGGCTCTGGGATCGTGGTATACTGAAATAATGTCATCAAAACCTGGGTTGATTACCTGCATTAGAAATTCCTTATCATCTTTTTTGTTCTTTAGAGAAACAGTCTGATTTACAAAATAAATCCTGTCATTGTTGGTGTTTTTCGTCAACTTCTTAGTTCCGAAGTTTCTGATATTCCCCATGTATTTTGCCACTTTTGAAATCTTCTCTGCATTGCTTGGATACACATACATCTCATTGATCTGATCCGCATTGAAAGTAGCATTCTTTTTGGTCACACTGTCTTTGATGGCAACTTCGTAGATCTGCCCCTTTTTGGTTTCAATCTTATTACAGAAACCTTTGTAGGTAGTTCCGTCTTTTAAGATTATGGTAGATGTTTTCTTAGGAGATGGAGTATTAAAACCTTCATTAAAAAGGTATGTTTCCATTTTTTTGATGTCCTCTTTAGAGTATTTTACTTTCTGCGCGAAAGCAGTTGTGCTTGCTACACATACAGCAAGTAGTAGAGTTTTCAGTCTCATGTATTATTGTTTTTAATTTTCGGGGCTAAAAGTAGTAAATTATTTCGCTTGTTTTATAAAAATATAGAAGATTGAAATTTAGCTTTTCCAATTATTGTTAAATGCGTAATTTTAAGGAAATTTTTTAGAAATGATATACGGAGTAGATGTTTTTACTTTCCATGATGTTCTGGAAATATGTAAAAAACCTAATAAAGCCAAGCTAAACAAAGCAGCAAAAGAACAAATTTTAAAATCTCAGAAAAACGTACAGAAAATAGTAGAGTCAGACAGATGCGTATATGGAATCAATACAGGATTCGGACCATTATGTGATACTAAAATTTCAGCGGACGAAACAGCGCAGTTACAATATAATCTAATCATTTCTCATGCAGTGGGAGTAGGAAAGCCTATTGATAAAGAGCTTTCCAAGATTATGATGATTGCCAAAGTACATGCTCTTTCAAAAGGATTTTCAGGCGTTTCTCTGGAAGTTATTGAAAGAATGATTCTGATGCTTGAGAAAGATATCATTCCGGTGGTTCCAGAACAAGGATCTGTAGGAGCTTCAGGAGATCTTGCTCCATTAGCACATCTTGTACTGCCTTTACTTGGTTTAGGACAAGTTTGGGAAGGAGATCAGGTTTCTGATACGATGGAGGTTTTGAAAAAACATGACCTTGAACCATTAGTTTTAGGACCAAAAGAAGGATTAGGATTAATTAACGGGACGCAGTTTATCCTTGCTCATGCAATTAAAGGGCTGGAGAAGTTTGAGTACTTACTAGACCTTGCTGATATGACAGCTGCGATGAGTATTGAAGCGTACAGAGGTTCAGCAAGCCCATTTAAAAAGGAACTTCACGAGATCAGACCTTTTGAAGGCAGTAAAAAAGTTGCCGCAAGAATGCTTAAGTTCTTAAAGGGGTCAGAAAATATGAAAGCTCATGAAGATTGTGAGAGAGTTCAGGATCCTTATTCCATGAGATGTGTACCACAGGTTCACGGAGCCAGCAGAAATGCTTTTGAGCACCTTAAAGGAATGGCAGAAACAGAATTGAACTCTGTAACAGATAACCCGATTGTATTAAGTGCGGAAGAATCTATTTCTGGTGGGAATTTCCACGGACAGCTAATGGCGTTGCCTTTAGACTATGCTACATTAGCTGCAGCAGAACTAGGGAATATCTCAGACAGAAGAAGTTACTTGTTATTAGAAGGAAAATATGGCCTTCCAAGATTATTAACGGAAAGCTCAGGATTAAATTCCGGATTTATGATCCCTCAGTACACTTCAGCAGCGTTGGTTACAGAGAACAAAACATTATGTTTCCCTGCATCAGCAGACTCTATTCCTACAAGTTTAGGTCAGGAAGATCATGTTTCTATGGGAAGTATTTCAGGAAGAAAATTCAATCAGGTTCTGGGGAATCTTGTGAATATTCTGTCTGTTGAGTTGATGTTTGCCGCTCAGGGACTGGAATTCAGAAGACCTGCGAAATGCTCTAAAGTAATTGAGGAAAACTTTGCTATTCTTCGTTCTAAAGTTGCCAAGCTGGAAGATGACAGACTGATTGGTAAAGATATGCTTGCCATTGCAGAATTGATTAATGAGAGAAAGTTTATTGTTGATATAAAATAGATGATAAAGAAAGGTATTATTTTGTGCTTCTTTCTGATTGGGATAAATGCTTTTTCTCAGTCAAATGAAACAAAATTGAAAGAACTGATCACTTTAACAAAATCAGATAAGATGCTGTCTATGGCTTTTCAACAGTTTATGGACTATTATAACAATAAGTATAAAGATTTACCTGATAATTTTTGGGATGAGTTTAAAAAAGACATGTCTACTGATAAAATTTTTGCGTTGTACATTCCCGTCTATAAAAAGTATTTTACTGATGCGGATGTTGATGAACTCATTAAATTTTATAAAACTTCAGCTGGTCAGAAAATGATTGAAAATATGCCAAACTTAATGAAAGATTCAATGGAACTTGGAACTAGTTATGCAGAAGCATTAGATAAAAGGGTTAAAGATAAATTGAATAAACATTATAATTTTCAAAATCCACCTCCACCAGCTCCATAAAAATACAAAGCTTCCGAAAGGGAGCTTTTGTTTTTACAGATCTTTTAATTTTTTAAATTTTTAAATCAAATAAAAATGCCCATCCTCAGAACCGATTCTACTCATAAAGATTTTCAGAACCTTGTAAAACTCCTCGATGCCACTTTGTCTGAACACAATGGAGAGAATGATGACTTCTTTGCTCAGTTCAATACAATAGATACCATCAAAAACTGTGTTGTGGCTTATATAGATGATATACCTGCTGCGTGTGGAGCATTCAAACCATTTTCAGAAGATACCGTAGAAATAAAAAGAATGTTTACCCATCCGGAATTCAGAAAGAAAGGACTAGGTTCCACCATTGTAAAAGAACTTGAAAGTTGGGCAACAGAATTGAACTTTACAAAAGCCATATTGGAAACTTCCCGGGATTTGAAAAGTGCTATCTCGGTGTATGAAAAAAGTGGTTTTTACAAAATACCCAATTATGGACAATACGTTGGAATAGAGCAAAGTGTGTGCTATGAAAAAGTATTATAATTTAATATTCATGTAATGCTAAATTCATTTTTTTTCAATTTTTAATTCCCGTTAAAGTGTTATATTGTGGCCTCAACCAAAATTATAACATATGAAAAAAACTGTATTCCTACTGGCAATATTTTTTGCCTTAAACTCGTGCTCCAGAGAAGATCTTCAGAACGAAAATGTAAAAACAGAAATGTCCCAGAAAGATCCGTTGACAGCAAAACAGATCAACGAAAGGATCAATCAGGCGATTAAAACGGACGGTACTTTCAATTGGAGGAATGAATCCGATCATTTCGTATGGAGTGCTATTTTCCGTGGAAATAAAATGGTATCTATCGGTTTTGGAACTTCTAAAGATGATTTCGACAGAAGTAAATCTCCAAACAGCAGTGATATTGAAAAGGAAGTTCTTTCTGTAATCAAAAAATATGAAGGAAAAGATGAAAGAAATTTCCTTCTTCTTTCAGATCAGTATCTTAATCAGATGGATGTTGTGATTGAAAAAGAAGAAACCATTGCTGCTCTTCGACAAATGAAAAATATCCGATATGTAGAGCCGGCAGACTATCATTATTTTGAATTTGAAGCTCAATATAATGCAGCGGCAAAATCTTCAGGAAGTGGCTCGTCAGGTTGTGGTTTCTCATCATCTACTTTAAGTACTGCAGACTATACTTCAACAACGCCAAGTGCAAAAATCCCTTGGGCCTTTGCAAAACACAATATTCCTGATGCATGGAGCTACAGCACAGGAGCAGGTGTTACCATAGGACTTATTGATACAGGAGTTTCTCCTGAACAGACTTTACTGGGAGGAAGTTTTAATAATGGTGCTTCCTCAGGAAGAACGATCAGCAAATACGGAGTGTATAATTCAGACGGATCAGGTGATCAGTGTGGGCACGGAACGAAAATGGCTTCTGTAATGGCCGCTCCGAGAAATAATGCAGGATTACCTGTAGGAGTAGCTTATAATGCCAATCTTATTGCCTACAGAGCGGCAGAAAATGTTGTTCTTGAAACTTCCAGTGAACAGACAGCTGTAAAA
>CBFQYI010000045.1:0-15444 GCA_965720825.1 uncultured Chryseobacterium sp.
CATTTATTTTTATTACTTTAGTCATAACTAACCTATTAAAAATCAAATCAATGAAAAGTCAAATCAGTCAAATCGGAAAAAAATTAAACAAAAAAGAATTAAGAACTATTAAAGGAGGCCTAATCAATTGTATGGAACCAGTTCTTTGCCCTACTCCGTGTGAGCCTTCTTCTGATCCATATGGATGTACAATCATTTCTCCAAAATGTGCCCAAAAAGAGTGCAGACCACAATTATAATTGAAGTACCATTTAATAAACAAAAAATTATGAAAAAGGTAGAATTAAGCAAAGGTAAAAAGCTTGAGAAAAAACAATTAAAAACTATATTAGGAGGTATGTTAGACTGTATGGAGCCAAGACCATGTCCAGAATTTCCTTGTGAAACTTATCCTCCTGACGATGTCAGAAACTGCACCAAGATTTCTGTGGGCTGTGCCCAAAAAATCTGCAGACCACAACCATAAAGATAGAATTCTTCACTAAACCCAAAATTAAACATTATGAAAAATCAAGATTTAACCCACGGAAAAAAATTGAACAAAAGACAATTAAGAGTGATTACTGGTGGAAAAGAAATGTGTCTTCTTCCAGACCTTACTTGTAAGAAATTTTCTTTTGCCTGTGCAGAAATTCAATGCCAGCCGGGTATTGAATTGTAATAGCAAAAAAAACTAAACCATAAAAACTTTAACGAATGAGAAATCAATATTTAAATAATGGTAAAAAACTTAATAAAAAAAGTTGAAAACCATTAAAGGAGGCGTAATGATATGTGCTGGAGGAGCTAACGGAGGATGTGCACAAATTCATCCATCATGTTATGAAAAGCAATGCCGTCCTGGGGTAACAGAAGTGTGCATGCCAACATCAAATACTTGTATAAAAAGGTCTTTTAATTGTGTAGAGCCTCCATGTTGGCCAAACTTAGAGCCTCCAATATTATAAAGATATTAAATGAATCGCTTCTTTAAAAGGAAGCGATTTTTAATTTGTATTTATTTAGCTGACAGTACCACCCAGATCTTTTAACATCCATTTTCCATTTATATATTCTGCACCATAGTCATTAGTAAATCCACTTCCTGAAACATAGATATAGAATATGTTCGGATCTTTATCGTTGGTTTGAATTTTGGAAATGCTCCTGTCTGTTACATCCGTGATTCTCAGATAAGGAGTTTGCTTATTTTTATGCTCCGGAACAAACATTACTCTGGACTCGGGGTTAATGTGATGAAAATAATCACAATCAGTTTTATAAATCTGAAATGTATAATGGAGTTTTTTCATGTTTATAAACCCGTTATTCAGCTGCAACAGTTCATACAACCGGGTAAATTTATTCTTCTCGGATTTAAATAAAGGATTCATATCCTCAAAATCATTACTGCCATCTCCATCCGTATCTTTATCTATCGGGTTTAGCCCAAAACTTTTCTCAAAGATATCATTGTAACCATCATGATCAGAATCCTTCATTACATCTTTCAGATTCAATTTAAAAAGTTTTCCGTCTTCCATCGCAGAATAATCATCATATCCGGGAAGCCCACCTACCTTTACAATTTTCACAAGACTTCCTTCAAACTGAAGAAACCCATCTTTGATAATGGACAATTTCTGAATTTCATTGATATAATAATGGCTAAAACTCAACCCAAGAAAACATGCTTTAACTTTCTCATTTTCAATAGTCAGAAGCCAGAAACCAAGTCTGTTTCGTCCTAAACCATACAAAACATTTCCTATCTGCTGCGAAGAATAAAATACAAACTGATCTGAAAATTTCTCTCTGAATATTTTAAATTCACGTTCCAGCCTTTTTTCCATTTTTTCATATACTTCAGATCCTGCATGGGTAAAAGATTCAACACTGTCTTGCTTAAAACTGCGGTATTTCTTAAGGTGAGTAATTTCTAAATAATCAGCTTTTTCATTCAGGATCTGTTTCACAGTATAGGGCTTCTGTTCCTTATAAACTTCAAACACCTGATCTCTTCTGTTGATAAAACAGTTCTTTTCAACAGATTGAGAGCACGAAAAAAATAAAATAAGAATTGCGAAATAAAAGATTTTCATAGTTAAAGTTTGGTGTATAAAAGCAAAAAACGCTCCCAAATACATGGAAGCGCTTTTTTAATATAACTAACTTTAATACTTTTCTTATACGTTGAATCTAAAGTGCATGATGTCGCCATCCTGTACAATATATTCTTTACCTTCTACAGAAAGCTTTCCGGCTTCTTTTATCTTTACTTCAGAACCGTAAGTAATGTAATCGTTATACTTGATTACTTCTGCACGGATAAATCCTTTTTCAAAGTCAGTGTGGATAACTCCTGCAGCTTGTGGAGCTGTCCATCCCTGTCCTATAGTCCAGGCTCTTACTTCTTTTACCCCAGCTGTAAAATACGTCTGAAGTTTCAAAAGATCATATGCTTTTCTGATCAAACGGTTTACACCAGGTTCTGTAAGCCCTAGTTCATCAAGGAAAATTTCTCTTTCTTCGAACGTTTCAAGCTCATTGATATCAGCTTCGATCTGTGCTGCCAGTACTACTACTTCAGCACCTTCACCTTTAGCCATTTCTTCAATCTTAGCAATCCACTCATTCCCGTTTTTGATAGAATTCTCATCTACGTTACAAACGTAAAGCACAGGCTTATTCGTCAACAACTGAACTTCTCCGATAATTGATTTTGCAAAGTCATCAGTGGCAAATTCTCTTGCATTCTTACCATCTTCAAGGAATTTCTGTAAATTCTGAAGCGTTTCGTAAGTAAGAATATCTTCTTTCTTCCCTGATTTGATGAATTTTTTAGCTTTTTCAACTGCTTTTCCTACGGTTTCGAGGTCTTTCAGCTGAAGCTCTATATCAATAATTTCTTTATCTCTTAATGGATCTACTGAACCTTCTACGTGAACGATATTTCCGTTATCAAAACATCTTAAAACGTGGATGATCGCCTCACACTCACGGATATTAGCTAAGAACTGGTTCCCCAATCCTTCTCCTTTGCTGGCACCTTTTACAAGACCTGCAATATCAACAATCTCAACTACAGCGGGTAAAACTCTTTCAGGTTTTACGATTTTCTCCAGTTCAAACAATCTCTGATCCGGTACAGAAACCGTTCCAAGGTTCGGTTCAATAGTACAGAAAGGATAGTTTGCTGATTGAGCTTTTGCGTTGCTCAGACAGTTAAAAAGAGTTGATTTACCTACATTCGGTAAGCCTACGATTCCACATTTCATATTGTAAAATTCAAAGTTTAAGGTTTAGGAGCAACTCAAGAAATCTTCAACTTTAAACATTGAATTACGAGTGTGCAAAGATAGTGATTTTTGCCAGAGTTTCATAATAAAAAAATCTGCCAATATTTTGGCAGATTTTCAAAAGGTTGGGATTCACCGGATGTTTATGGATTATTTCCTGTGGCATTCTGGGCCAGCGGAACATCATTGGGTGCTTCCTGTAAAGTTTTATCTAAAGTAAATAAAGATTCATCCGTTGCTCTGTCTCCGCCTGCAATTTTCAGTTTATCAATTAAATTCTGAGCTAATGTTTCTTCTTCAATCTGTTCCTGCACAAACCATTGCATAAAGTTCCATGTTGCCCAGTCTTTTTCTTCCATAGACAGATCTACAATTTTGTAGATTGCGGTGGTATTATCCACTTCATGTTTAAATACTCCGTCAAAACAGGCGGTAAGCGTCTTTGGATCAGCCGGAGGAGCAGGAATAGCTGTTACTTTGGGTTTTCCACCTCTGTTTAAAATATATTCCATGAATTTAATGGAGTGATTTCTCTCTTCCTGAGCGTGACGGTAAAGAAAGTTGGCAATTCCCTGATAGCCTTTGTCATCCGCCCAGATTCCGTAAGATAAAAAAACGTGTGATGCATGAATTTCCTTGTTCATCTGATCGCTAAGTGCTTTTTCCATGTTGGTGGAAAGTCTTTTAGTATTCATAATGTTATATTTTGGTGATTATGGGACGAATCATGCAAAAACAGTTCCGACAAGTTCATTATTTTATATAAAATTACATACCACACTTAAAAATATATTTGATTTACAGACATTTAAGCTAATAATTTATAGTTATTCTAAAATAAAACCGGCTCTTTCTGAGAACCGGTTTATCAATTTATGATTGAGATTGCTTCACCTAAAGGTTCGCAATGCCATATTGAGGTTGGGTTTTATCCCAACTATTTAATTCTTCTTGCTGTATAATCACTTTCATTTCCTAATCTGTCAATAGCTTTGATGGCAACTGCGTTCAGTTTTCTACCATCTTTAGATTTAGGAATGTCTTTTGAGAGGGTATCAAGCGTTAAAATTTCTGTTTGCCATACTCCGTTATATTGAGTAAAAAGCACCCATAGAAATACATCTGCCGCATTTTTTGTACTCCAGCTTGTCTGAGCAAAGCTTCCGTTATCAGCAATAAATAAGGTAGGAGTTTGCAATGGAACAGCTTTAATCCATGGAGATTTCGGAACTAGTGCTTTTTCATTATATGGCCCGTTTTTTAAGGCAGGAAGCATATTGGGGTTTTTGGTCAATCCGGCAATACTCCAGTGAATTTCTCCTGCATCATTTTTTAGGATATTTCTGGAAATAGCAATCTGGTTTTTGATTTCCGTTGGACGGTCTGATACTTTAATCTCAACAGTATTCAATCCCGGCCATAAGTGACGATTCATTGTGTTTTCGGACTGCCACCAGCTTAGCAGAGCTTCAAAGCTTTGTCCTTTAGAATCTATAGGCCAGTAAAGCTGCGGTGAGAAATAATCTACCCAGCCTTTATTTAACCATAATTTAGCATCTGCATACAATTCGTCATATTGAGAGGAACCTATAACTCCCATAGGATATCCGGGTTTCCATATTCCGAACGGGCTGATCCCAAATCTTACATTATTTTTTTCTGCGTGAATTTCTTTATAGATACGTTCCACAAATTTATTCACATTATCTCTTCTCCAATCCGCTCTGGATAAAGTCCCACCATTGCTTACATAGGCACTCCAACTTGCATTATCCGGAAAATCGGCACCTTTGTTATAAGTAGCATAAGGATAGAAATAATCGTCGAAATGGACAGCATCAATATCGTATCTTTTAACAATATCTTTCACTACATTGGACACATGGCCTTGCGTTTTCGGATTAGCCGGATCAAACCAGTACATTCCGTTCTTTAATCTTACTACAATATCAGACAGCTTATTGGCCATCGACAGGTTATTAACAGCTCCGCCATTTGTATGGTGTGCACGGTAAGGGTTTAACCAAACATGCAATTCCAACCCTCTTTTATGAGCTTCTTCAATCCAGAACTGAAGCGGATCATAATTGGGAGAAGGAGCGGTTCCTGTTTGTCCGGTAAGGAAGTAAGACCATGGTTCGATATTACTTGTATAAAGTGCATCTGCTGAAGGTCTGATCTGGAAAATAGCAGCGTTGAAGTTATTATCTTTCAGCATATCAAGCATATTGATAGCTTCTGCTTTCTGCTGTTCCACGGTAAGATCATTTCTTGAAGGCCAGTTGATATTGGCTACACTCGCAATCCATGCTCCACGGAATTCTCTTTTGATTTCCGGGAGATTGGTTCTGAAATTTTCTTCCGTTGAGGCCGTGGTTCCTGTAGTAGGTTTTGTTGTTACAACAGGTACTTTTGGTGGAGTTGTATTGTTGATTGGTTTTGTCGGATTCTTGGTGGAAGGTGTTTTTACAACATTGTTCTGAACGGAACATGAGGTGGTGTAAGATGCAAAAAAGCCCAGTAAAACGATAAGTTTTAATTTATTCATTCTCATAGTCACAAAACTACATTAAAATTTATTTTTATTCTTAGAGATTATTATGCCAAAATAAGCATTTTAATGGGTTGGCATAGAAAAAAAGCCCCGAAAATCGAGGCTTTATTATATTTTAAGAATTTTAGATTACGCTTTCGCTCCTCTTTCAACTCTTTTTCTTTCTTCTTCAGAAAGGATTTTCTTTCTCATTCTGATGAAGTTTGGAGTTACCTCGATTGCTTCATCACCCTGGATGTATTCCATACATTCTTCCAGAGAGAATAAGATTTTTGGAGCAACACCCGTATCTTTATCTTTACCAGAAGCTCTCATGTTGTTCAACTGTTTTGCTTCAACGATATTTACGACTAAGTCACCAGGTTTGTTTTGTTCACCAATGATCATTCCTGTGTAGATTTCCTCACCCGGATCAACGAAGAACTTACCTCTATCCTGTAGTTTAGCAATAGAATATTCTGTAGCTGGACCTGTAGTTTTGCTGATCAGAACTCCATTGTTTCTTCCTGGGATAGCACCTTTGAATGGCTTGTATTCTGTGAAACGGTGTGCCATGATAGCTTCACCAGCAGTAGCTGTCAACATCTGAGAACGTAATCCGATCAAACCTCTTGAAGGAATTTCGAATTCCATGTGCTGCATTTCACCTTTAGTTTCCATGATGTGAAGGTCACCTTTTCTCTGAGTTGCCAAGTCGATAACTCTTGAAGCAAATTCTTCAGGAACGTCAACAACCAAAGATTCATAAGGCTCACATTTTTCACCGTCTATTTCTTTGAAGATAACCTGCGGCTGACCAATTGTCATTTCGTACCCTTCTCTTCTCATTGTTTCAATCAAAACTGATAAGTGAAGAATACCTCTACCGAATACAAGGAATGTATTGGCATCATCAGTCTGCTGAACTCTTAATGCAAGGTTTTTCTCTAGTTCTTTGGTCAATCTTTCTTTAAGGTGGTTTGAAGTAACATATTTACCGTCTTTACCAAAGAAAGGTGAGTTGTTGATAGAGAACGTCATGTTTAGCGTAGGCTCGTCAATTGCTGTTCTTTCCAATGGCTCAGGATTTTCAAGATCAACGAAAGAATCACCGATCTGGAATGCATCAAAACCTACTACAGCACAGATATCTCCTGCTTTTACTTCAGTTACTTTTTTCTTTCCTAATCCTTCGAAAACGTAAAGTTCTTTTACTTTTCCTTTTACAATTTTACCTTCTGCCTGAGCAAGACCGATCCATTGAGATTCTTTGATCTCACCTCTTGTTACTTTCCCGATTGCAATTCTTCCTAAGAAAGAAGAGAAGTCAAGAGAAGTAATCTGCATCTGAAGATTTCCTTCAGTTACTTTCGGTTCAGGAACATATTGTAAAATACCATCTAATAGTGGTAAGATATCTTCAGTCTGCTCTAATGAAGTGTTGAACCATCCTTGCTTTGAAGATCCATAGAACGTAGGGAAATCCAATTGTTCTTCTGTAGCCTCAAGGTTGAAGAATAAGTCAAATACTTTATCGTGAACCTCGTCCGGACGACAGTTTGGCTTATCTACTTTGTTGATAACCACTAATGGTCTCAATCCTAATTCCAATGCTTTCTGAAGTACGAATCTTGTTTGTGGCATTGGTCCTTCGAACGCATCCACCAACAAAATAACCCCATCAGCCATTTTCAATACTCTTTCTACTTCTCCACCAAAATCGGCGTGACCAGGAGTATCAATTACGTTAATTTTTGTGTCTTTATAAGTAACAGAAATATTCTTGGATAAGATGGTGATCCCTCTTTCTCTTTCAAGATCGTTGTTATCCATAATTAACTCCCCACTCTCCTGATTTTCTCTGAAAATGTTGGTAGCGTGAATGATCTTGTCAACCAAGGTCGTCTTTCCGTGGTCAACGTGTGCGATAATCGCAATATTTCTAATGTTTTGCATAAAAGATTTTTACGGGTGCAAAAGTAGTGATTTTTAATGAAAAAATATTTAGTTATGTAAATATTTAATAATTTGTTTAAAATACTTATTTACAATACAATAAAAAAAGAGTGCCGAAAAACACTCTTTAAGTCATTTATACACAAGCTTGTATTTCGCATGGATCTATTACAGGCGGTTCTCCGCATATGATGTCGAATTCTGCGCAATTACTGGAGAATCCGGTTCCCCATCCCCATCTTACGGCACATGTGTCAGCATCTTTGCATCTTACCATTCCTTTAACGATTCCTCCCTGAACTGATTTCATTTCAGTTCTGGAAATTTTTCTAAGATTTCTCATGTTGTTTTATTTATATGTTATTAGCATTATAAAAATATAAAAAAAACACAACAATTAATATATTATTCAAATATTTAACATTCCGAAAAACTATTTTTAGCATTCACAATCAATGTCTTAGCAACCTGTAAAACAAAACAAGATCAATTAAAACAACCAGTATAAATTTCATGAGAAAAGATTTTTTGGAAACTTTATGATTGAATAGAATCATTCCAAAAGCGGCTCCTAAAATTCCTCCTAAAAGAGAGAGCACTAAAAGAGTATTTTCTGAAATTCTCCATTGATGTTTTTGGGCTTGCCATTTATCAAAACCAAAGACACCAAAAGTAATCAGATTTGCTATAAGGAGAAAAGGAATCATTCTAAAATTAATTTGCAGCAAAAATAAAGCTTAATTTGTACATAGAACAACTCTAAAATTCACATCTATTTAACATGTTGGTGTATTATCAGAATAAGATTATTTAAATTTGTCCTTCTTAAAAACAATTCAATGACGGTACAGGATCTTGCAGGAAGCTATTCAATTGAGGGAAGTAATCAGGAAGAGTCTTCCCATCCATCTTATCATGGGATATTAACCTTAACTATTGATGAAAACAACCGTATAATTGCCCAATGGATGATTGGCGACCATCAGCAAAATGGAACAGGATTTTATAAAGACCAAATTTTAGTGATTAATTTCAACTACGAAGGAGAAGATGATAAAATCTATAAAGGAGTGGCTGTGTACCGCTGCCTGAGTAGGGATATACTGGATGGGTTCTGGTCTGAGAAGCACGGAAATCCTTTATATCTGGGAAGTGAGTATTGTGTAAGAATCCAGAATTCCAAGATTGTAAATTAGTTTCTTTATCCATTTGGCCAAAAAAATCCAAATAAAAGAAAGAGCCGTCTTCGTGAAGACAGCTCTTGTAGTTATTAAAGTTTAAATACTTATTTTTTAGCTTTTACGTCGATCGCAATCTCGATATCTTTGCTGATCATCCATTCTGCAGGATCTGCTTCAGAAGTACCGAATTTAAGCCCCCAATCTGCTCTGTTTACAGTAAATTTAGCCTGAATCGCTGCTGAATTTTCAGCCACCTCTACTTTCGCAGGGAACGTAACATTCATTGTTTTTCCTGATAAAGTAAGGTTTCCGCTTACCGTTTTGTTAGCTCCTGCTACCGCATCTTTTGGTGCTTCTTTCAAATCTGTAACACTTGTAATTTTGAAATCTGAAGTAGGGTTTTTCGCTACATCAAAGAAATCAGGATTTTTTAAGTGCGCCTCAAGATCAGCTGGTTTTTTATCTTTTTCTGTTACTGAAGCCGGATCTACTTTGATAGAATTCATATCAATTACAAAGTTTCCTGCAGAAACCTGACCTGCATCAACACTGATATCTCCAGACTTCACCGTAAGTGTTCCCCAACGAGGTGCCATTCCTCCTTTGTGGAAAGCTTTCCAGTTTACTACAGAACCTGCTGTATCTACTGCCAGTGTTTCACCTTTGCTCTCTGCAACAGTTTGTTCCTGAGCCGTAGCTGCCGTGTCTGCTGTTTTTCCTTTATCACATGATGCCAAAAGCAATCCTACTCCTACTAATGCAATTACACTAATTTTTTTCATATTGAACTGTTTTAAAAAAGTTTATTGAAATTTTGTTGTTTTCGGGTACAAAAATAGAAAAACCTGCGTAGCATTATCTTAACATATATCAAGAAATATAAAATTCTCCAAATTATTTACAATCATACATCCATTTGCGATATACATCCCATCTGTATTGAGAATCGTAACTGCTGGAAAATTCATTATTCTTTTGAGTCTCATTTCTGGAACAGTCATCGGAATTATCTTTCTGCGGATCTCCTTTAGCTACCCATCCGGTATCCGAATAATCTGTATAAGTCCCGTCATGATCATTTTTAAAGGTTATAGTCCGCTCATACTCCTGCACCACACAGTTACATTTTTTAGGACCTTCATAATCAGTGTACGTACAAGATACCACAACAGACCAATAGATGAATAGGATAAATATTGTTCTCATATTTATTATAAGTAAGTTATTAGATTTTTAGTTCAGCATAAATAAGTAAATATTTAAAAGCAAAATTATAACATCCTGATTTTTAAAAATTAATTATCATTCAATTAAAATATAGTTAATTCAAAAATAAAAAAGCGAATGGAAAAGAATGATATCGTATTAAAAAAAATTTAATAGATTAATACATTCAGCATTTGTTATTTTCCATTCCAAAACCCTATTTTAGCTATCCGAAAACAGAACAATGACGACCGTAGAATTTATACAGAAACAGCTCAATATTTCTGAAAAGAGCATCAACAATACATTACAACTATTATCTGAAGACTGTACCATTCCTTTTATTTCCCGTTACCGAAAAGATAAAACCGGAAATCTTGATGAAACACAAATCGAACAGATCTCAAAAATCAGTAAGCAATTTGATGAAATTGTTAAAAGAAAAAAATCTATTTTAAAATCAATAGAAGAACAGGATTCATTGACTCCTGAACTTCAACAGAGAATTGAAGAAAGCTTTGACATCCAGGAGCTGGAAGACCTTTATCTTCCTTTCAAAAAGCGTAAGAAAACCAAAGCTGATACAGCTAAGGAAAAAGGACTGGAGCCTTTAGCTAAAATCATTATGAGCCAAAAAAGTAATGACATCCTTTTTCTGGCTTCAAAATATCTTAACAATGAAGTTAATTCAGAAGAAGAAGCCCTGCAGGGAGCGAGAGATATCATGGCCGAATGGATTAATGAAAACATGTATGTCCGTAAGAATCTCCGAAGGTTGTTTCAGCGCAAAGCAGTTGTTACCTCCAAGGTGGTAAAAGCTAAAAAAGACGAAGAAGAAGCACAGAAGTTCTCCCAGTATTTTGAATGGGAAGAAAGCCTTAACAGGACACCTTCTCACAGACTTCTTGCCATGCTGAGAGCAGAAGCGGAAGGTTTTGTAAAAACAAATGTTGGAATAGATAAAGAAGAAGCTATTGATTTCATTGAAAAAGCCATCATCAAATCTAATAATGAAAGTTCTGAACAAATTGCACTGGCCATAAAAGATAGTTATAAAAGACTTCTGGAACCTGCTATTTCCAATGAAGCCCTACAGGAAGCTAAAGAAAAAGCAGACAAAAAAGCCATTGAAATTTTCTCTGAGAACTTAAGCCAACTTCTTCTTGCCCCGCCTTTAGGAGAAAAGAGGATTCTGGCAATAGATCCCGGATACCGAAGCGGATGCAAAGTAGTATGTCTGGATGAAAAGGGAGATTTATTACACAACGAAACCCTCTACCCTCACGCTCCACAGAATGAAAGCGGAATGGCTATGAAAAAGATCCGTTCCATGGTGAATGCCTATAATATTGAAGCTATCTCCATTGGCAACGGAACAGCAAGCCGTGAAACAGAATTCTTTATCAAAAAAATTGCTTTTGATAAACCTTTGCAGGTTTTTGTAGTTTCAGAAGCTGGAGCATCGGTATATTCTGCAAGTAAAATTGCAAGAGACGAGTTCCCTTCATATGACGTAACAGTGCGCGGAGCTGTTTCTATCGGAAGAAGACTTTCTGACCCTCTTGCTGAATTAGTAAAAATAGATGCCAAATCTATTGGTGTCGGACAATATCAGCATGATGTAGATCAAACCCAGCTGAAAAACGAACTGGATTCCACCGTGATGAAATGTGTAAACTCTGTGGGAATTAACTTAAATACAGCCAGCAAGTCACTATTAAGTTATGTTTCCGGAATAGGAGAGAAAATGGCAGAAAACATTGTGAATTACCGTACTGAAAACGGCGCTTTTGAGGACAGAAAACAGCTTAAAAAAGTCCCAAGACTTGGCGAAAAAGTCTTCCAGCAAGCCGCTGCTTTTGTAAGAATCTCCAATGCCCAAAACCCATTGGACAACTCTGCTGTACACCCGGAAGCTTATGGAATTGTAGAGAAAATGGCAAAAGATTTAGGTATTAAAACCAATGAACTGATAGCCAATAAAGAAAAAATAGCCCTGGTAAAACCTGAGAATTATACTACAGGAGAAATCGGAATCTTAGGAATTAAGGATATTTTAAAAGAACTTGAAAAACCAGGATTAGACCCCAGAAAAGCAGCAAAAGTATTCGAATTCGATCCGAATGTTAAAAACATTAAAGATTTAAAAGCAGGGATGATTCTTCCCGGAATTGTCAATAATATTACCGCTTTTGGGTGTTTCGTGGATGTTGGGATCAAAGAAAGCGGACTGGTTCATATTTCCCAGCTAAAAGAAGGATTTGTATCAGATGTGAATGAGGTGGTAAAACTTCATCAGCATGTCCGTGTAAAAGTAACGGAAGTGGATGAGGCAAGAAAAAGAGTCCAGCTGAGCATGATTTTGTAATTTTTACTGTTACTCTTACATTAACCACAAATCAATCATTTTGAAAACAAAAAATCTAATCTTCGATCTGGATGGAACATTATGGGATTCCAGAGCTACCATCATCAAAATATGGAATGAGATTTTGGGCAAGCATCAATTGATCAAAAAAGAACTGAAACCCGAAGACATGGATCAATATATGGGATTATTAGCTCATGATATTGTAAAGGATATTATTCCCGGCATTTCAGATCTGCAAGCCCGGGAAATACTTTCTGAAATTGTAGCTGAAGAAAATAAAATACTTCATTTAGAAGGTGGAATTTTATATGAGGGCGTGGAAGAGACTTTAAAGAGTCTGGCCAACACCTATTCCCTTTTTATAGTAAGCAACTGCCAGGATGGTTATATTGAATCATTTTTAGATTATTATCAATTCAATAATCTTTTTGTTGATTTTGAGTCTCACGGACGAACCCAAAAAAACAAATCTGAAAACATACAGCTCGTCATGGAAAGAAATCAATTATCCACTAAAGACTCTGTATACATTGGCGATACTCAAACCGATTATGATGCAGCAAATTCTAATGGACTATCATTTATTTTCTGTAAATATGGGTTTGGAAAGCTAGCCGATCCCTTGTACGAACCGGCAATTATTACCTTTTCACAACTGAAACTTGACATTTCTGATAGCACAACATAAAAGACTTCTCTTCGGAGAAGTCTTTTTATTCTCATACAGCGTCTTCATAAAATACAAATCAATATTTACAAACTACTCTCTGGAATTTAAGTCTTGTAAAAAAAAGTAAATATCCACATCCGATGGAATATTTAATTTTTTCCGTAACCTGCTCTTCTTTGTTTGAACTGATCGGTGCTGCATAAATCCATATTGTGCAATTTCTTTAGAAGAAAAGCCCAGTTGTATCATGGCGCAAAAAGAAAGTTCATTTATTGACAGCTTGGGATTAATTTCAAAAAGTCCTTCAACCAGCTTAGGATAAGCACTTTGATATTCATTAAAAAATAAAGGATCATTTTTCTTGGCTAAAGACATAAGCCTGTCATCATTAACGGACATCGTTTTGATTAAAGATTCCGCCTCTAATCCTTTCTCTTCTAAACTTTTACGTTTCTCAGTAATTCGTTTAGTATAGACATAATACACAATTATAATAATGCCCAATAATGAAAAAACGATCAAATTATACATGATGGTTGAGTTCTGTTGTTCTATATCTTCTTTCTCCTTTTCCTGAGTCATTTTATCAACAGAAGTATTTATTGATTTATCCCATACGCTTCCCAGACTATCATTCAATTTAGCATATCTCTTCAGATAATCTTTTTCTTTTGAGCTGTTGTTTAATTTTTTATAGGTCTTGGCAATAGTTTGATATAATATTGGCAGCTGAAAAAATCTTCGGGTTTTTTTGAGTATTTCCTCTGATTCAGTGTAGTAGTATAATGCCGAAGTATAATCCTTTTCTTCAAATAGAAAATTCCCATAATAAAAGTAAGTAAGTGCCCTTTGAGGATCACAGTAATCTCTTTTTCTTAAAAGAGAAAATGCTTTGTTAAAATACACCTGAGCCGAATCATCATTTTTATCAAAAAGCATATAGTGATTAGCAATCGTGGAATTGATAACCGGTGTTGGTTTTACATGTAAAGCTTTATGCAAATAAATTAACGAAGAGTCAATGGAATTTGTTTCTCTTAAAAAATCAGCCCTGTTAGCATACACCAACGATAGAATTTCCTGATCACGTTTATCCTTTATGTGTTTACCATAATAAACTGCCCTTGAATTATACTTAATTGCTTTTTTATAAAGACCTATTACATAATTGGCCTGACCATACTCCTGATATAATTTTGTATACAGATAATAATCATCAATTCCTTTAAGGTTTTCTTCTGCAATCTGCAGGTATTCGAATGCTTTTTCATAATTCCCAACAGTAGCGTAAATATTACCCAGATTAATATATGAAAGTATCTCTCCTTTTTTATAATCCTGCTTTTTACTGATATTGTAAAATTTATAATTAAGGTCAATCAATTCTTTCTTTTTGCCACTTACTCTTAAATCCTCATTCCCTTTTGTCAGCATACTATCTATATATTGAGGAGTATATATCTGAGAATAAAGCATGTTAGAAAATGAAAAATATATTAAGCTGCTTAGCAATATTTTCAAAAATTGGTTAAGCTTTAATGTTTGCATAATTAATTTAATAATAAGTTTCTAAAGTGACTCAGTCCTTAAATACATAAAAACTGTTTGACAGGATATGCATAGTAAATTTTTCAAACCAATGACACATTAGGAGTTTGTTGCCCTAAAATTAAATAAAATAAAAATATTCACAAAACATCTGTAAAATTCTTATTAATTTTAGTTAAAACACAAATGTATTCATTGTAATAATCACTATATACTGATTAATAACAAGATTATTGATAAAACAATAATCAAATATAAATAATTCACTTTGTTTTGATTTATATAACTTAAACTCTTTGACACAGGGAGCAATCTTATCAATTTCATTTTTCACATTAAACTCTATGAACAGTCCCAGAAAAAATATTTCATCATCTAGAATTCCGCTATTATCAAGTCAAAAATCGATTGATGTACCTTTGGTGTATCTATAATTTTGCCTAGTTGGAATATCACCCATACCTTTAGCCTAAGAAAATTTATGGATACAACCACACATATCAATACAAAGCCTTTATCGGATTGAGAATTCAACTAAAGCTTTGCTTCTTAAAACCCAATAACTCTTTTAACATTTAAATAACAAAATCAGTTTTCATTTTTGATTTTAGAGAAGTCTAATACTGATCAAAGTTGCTACTCCCGTTTTTCGGGAGTTTTTTTTGCTCCTATAAAAAATGATGTATTTATGCTGTATGGTT
>CBFQYI010000046.1:0-15151 GCA_965720825.1 uncultured Chryseobacterium sp.
AACGCTGTAATTGGACGGCGTTGTAATTTTAAAATCAAACCTTTCAATTTTATCATTTAGACTTTGCTTCGTTGGAAACCAGTCCTGCGCTCCATAAGGCTCATTTAAAGTAGAAAGAACCGGAGTTCCGCTCTGAAGGGATGTTTTGAAAGCATCATTACTTGTAGATGGAGCTCCTGCATAATAAATGGTAAGAGAATCTAACGTATTGGCAGGAATAGAAGCAGGAAAATCAATTTTCAGTTCTTTTGAAGGAAGCTGCTGAAAACTTGTAATGTTGGTTCCATGATACTTCACCTGAGAAACCGTTAAAGAATTGGAAAGATCAAAATAAATGCTTCCCATATTTTGGTTAGGCTTAAAGTGAGAAGTCACTGATCCGGAGATATTATATACCGCAGGATCCAGGCTCACATCCATTCTCTGATACTGCAAGTCGTAATTCAGCGTATTGGGATTGGTATTCCCGATGTTCATTTTTTGAGTGAAGGATTTTTTCTCTTTTTCGATGAGTCCCTTCATATCAATGTTTTGTTCTTGCTTCTGGCTATAGAACTGTTGGGAAAATAGAAATCCCAACACCAAAAGGTACAATTTTGTCATGTTTAGAAAAATTTAATCAAATATAAAAAAAACCTTTTAATCAATGATTAAAAGGCTGTTATAATATATAAAATAAAAAAATTTTAAAGATCTAATGCAGGTTCAAGAATTTTCTCCATTCTTTTCTTCACCATATCTACCGATCCGGAATAGTTATTCACCATTAAAGAGAAAACCAATGTTTTTCCTGAATTTGTTTTCAGATAACCGGCTAATGTTTTCACTTTATTCAGAGTTCCTGTTTTAGCAAAAACCTGTCCGTTTCCTCCAATATTGAACATTCTTTTTAAAGTTCCGGATTGTCCTCCGATGGGTAAAGAAGTAAGATAAGATCTGTAGTATTTCTGATCCATCAGAGAAGTAAGAAATTTCACCTGAGAAATTGGGGTTACATTATTGCTTCTTGAAAGTCCGCTTCCATCTATATAGTTAAGACCAATCATATCAAAACCGGCATCTTTCAGGTGATTAGTCACCACCATTCTTCCGGATTCTGAAGTCTGGTCACCCATTTTCTGATATCCTACCGTTCTCAGCAAAGCTTCCGCCAATGAATTGTCACTGTGTTGATTGGTATAATAAATAATATCATTTAAAGTTGGGGACTTATACGCTGAAAGCATTTTTCTGTTTTCCGGTGCTGCATCTGTCATTTTCGGTGTTACTTTTCCGGTAACAGGAATTCCGCTTTTTACCAGTGTTGTTCTGAAAGAGTTGGCAAGATAAGCCGGTGCATCAGGAAGTTTGGTTGTTAAAGCTCCGTTTCCTTCGTATTTATCAGCATATACCATCTGATGATTGTAAGGAGAAACGTAGAAGAATTTCTTTTCTGTAGAGAAACCTCCTTTTTTTACAATCAGTTTTTCGTTGGCCGGGTTGATATCACGGGTACTTCCTGCAGGCAGATAATAATTATTGTTTTCCAACCATACAACATTTTCCGGAAGCACTGAAATATTGCCTTTGAAAAGCGCTGTCTGAATGATAATATCACCATTTACCTTTTTGATTCCCTCTCTTGAAATACCGCCTACGAAATCTGAAATAATATCCCGATAAGATGCTGCACCCGCTTTGTTTGTTCCCAAAGAAGGGTCACCACTTCCTATCACATAAAGATTTCCATTCAAAACTCCATTTTCATCTATAGTTCCTGAATACTCCAGCTGAGTCATCCAACGGTAGTTTTCACCCAGCATGTTTAATGCCGTTTCTGTTGTAAGGAGCTTGGTAGTAGATGCAGGTACTAAAGGAGTATTTTCGTTGTACGAAGAGATTACCTTCTTCGTTTTCGGATCATACACTACGAATCCCCAGGTTGCATTTTTCAGCACAGGATCCGCCATCATTGTGTTTACATTAATGTCTACAAGTTCTTTTGCTGACAAAACAGTTTTCTCCACCATCGTACTAACGGGTGACGGCAGGTTTAAGCTGCTTTTCTGATTGTCATAATTCTGAGAATAAAGAACGGTAGAAACGGTAGATTGAGCCAGGAAAAGACCAGAAGCCAACACCGCCGCACTTGAAATATATTTTCTGAAATTTACCATCTATCTTCTTTTTGTTCTATAGTTTTGACTCTATAAAAAATGACAGGTTAAATCATCCAATAAAAGAGCCAAACACTTAATCAACGTCCAAAAGTAGAAATTATTGTCATATAACGGACCACCAACCCGTTATAAAAGAGTGTAAAGTTTGTTAAAAATTGTTAAAAATCAACAAAAACATCTTTTTTAATGCTTTGATATGCAGTGATTTCATCAAATTCTTTCAAACTTATCAAAACCATGTTTTTGAATTTCTCATAGTTTTTCCCACGGGGAAGCTTCAGCATAATCTGGAACTGATAGAAGTTATTCAGTTTTGCAATCTGTGCTCTTTCCGGACCTAAAACACATTCTTCAGGAAGGTATTTTCTCAGGATAGAACCCAGAAACTGTGATGCCCGGTCAGCTTTATCCTCTCTTCTGTGTTTCATTTCAATCATGATCAGCTTGGTGAAAGGCGGATAATGAAATTTCTGACGTTCCGTAAGGATATATTTATAGATCTTGGCAGGATTGTTCATCTTGATCAGCTGAAATACGGAATGATCAGGATTAAAGGTCTGAATAAGAATTCTCCCTTTTCCGGAAACTCTTCCAGCTCTTCCTGAAACCTGGGTGATCAGTTGATACGCTCTTTCTTCCGCTCTGAAGTCCTGTACATATAATAAGGAATCCGCTTTAGGAATCGTCACCAGTTCAATATGATCAAAATCCAGTCCTTTGGAAATCATCTGTGTTCCTACAATGATATCTGTTTCTCCATCTTCAATCTTCTCGTACAATTTTTCGTAAGCGAATTTTTTACGCATGGAATCTACATCCATCCTATCAACTTCATTTTCCGGAAACAGTTTGGTAACCTCTTCATGAATCTGCTCTACACCTACTCCTCTTTCATTAAGCTTTTCAGAATTACATTTCGGACAGGTTCTTGGTTTTGAAGCTCTTTGTCCGCAGTAATGGCACTTCATTTCATTGGCGGCTTTGTGATAAGTCATTACCACGTCACAATTGGAGCAGTAATTCACATAGCCACAGCTTTCACATTCTATGACATTGGAATAGCCACGACGGTTATGAAGAACGATTGCCTGATTTTTTTCATCCACCGTTTTCTTAATTTCCTCAATAAGTTTCAAAGAGAAATTTCCTGAAACCTTTTTAGATTCCTGAGCTTCCTTGAAATTGATCAGTTCATATTCCGGCAGATTAACATTCCCGAATCTTTCATTCAGGAAAACATATTTCATTTTATCTTTTCGGGCTCTGTAGTAGCTCTCCACAGAAGGCGTTGCTGATCCTAAAATCACTCCTGCCTGGTAAAATCCACCCAACACCAAAGAGGCATCTTTCGCATTGAAATAAGGAGAAACTTCTCTGGGTCTGTATGCAGAATCGTGTTCTTCATCTACCACAATAAGTCCCAGATTCTGATAAGGTAAAAACAATGCATTACGCGTTCCAATCAGAATACGGATATCGTTCTGCCTGATTCTTCGCCAGACTTCTACCCTTTCAAAATCGGTCAGTTTTTGGTGATAAAAACCAAGCTGTCTGCCATATTTTTTTTCTAATCTCTGGGTAATCTGTTTGGTAAGGGAAATTTCCGGAAGCAAAAACAGAACATTTTTTCCGTCACGGATGCACTCATCAATTTTCTCTAAATAAATATGAGTTTTCCCTGATGAAGTAACGCCATGAAGCAGAACATTCTTTCCTTCTTCAAAAGCCTCATCAATTTCAGATTTTGCTGTTTTCTGCTGTTCGGAAAGCTCTTCAAGTTCTTCAATTTCTCCTTCATAGCTTTCAATTCTGTCTTTCTGCATGTAGTATTCCTCTACAAGACCTTTGTCTGCCAAAGGTTTGAAGTGAGAACTTCCGAAATAGCCATCTTCAAAAAGTTCTGATTTCTTAATAGGAGCATCCGGCTTTTCCGTCTGTTTTTCCAGAATAAGCAGGAAAAGATCTTTCTGTTTTTGAGCTCTGTTTAATTTTAAAAGAATATCCGTAAGATTCTGATTGGCCAAAACCTCATCATTAATTCTTACATAGGCCACTTCTTTGGCTTTATATTTTTCAGCAATTTTCTCATCAATTTCAATATACTGAAGATCAATAAGCGAATTGATGGTTTTGATGATATCTTTTTTAGGAATAAAAGCTTCAATATCCGTCAGATTGATCAGTTGTCGGACTTCCAATGCCTGAACCAGATACATTTCGTTAACATCGAGGTTTTCAAAATCTATGACAGCACCAGGTTTTAATTTTAAATAGGTTTCACTTTCCAGTTTTAAAGAAGAAGGAAAAGAAAACCTGTAAATTTCTCCGAGGCTGCACAAATAGTATTCTGAAAGCCAGTTCCAGAAATCAATCTGCTCCTGAGGAAGAATCGGCTGATCATCCAGCATGCTGATGACTTCCTTGGCTACAAAGTTTTCCGGTGCATTATCATGAAGCTCAAATACGATTCCCGTATAGATTTTCTTTCCTCCAAACGGTACCAGGACACGCATTCCTGGTTGGATTTCAGACATCATTTCCTCAGGAACTTTATAAGTAAAAGATCCTTTCAGGTTTAGGGGTAAAACAATTTGAGCGTATTGCAAGGGAAATATTTAAAATGTAAAATTAGAATTTTCCTGAGAGAACTGCAACTTTACAGAAATTCTTTCAGGATCTTTAACAGAAGTAGAAACTAAAATGACATTCCCTACTTTCTCTTTCTTTTGTCGATTCCGTAGGAATCTAAACAATTCAGATATCTTTAATCTCTAGAATTTTATTAAACTATTAATCAAAAAAGAATGATATAACAGGCTGGATCCCTACGGAATGACAAAGAGCGTGCATAAAAACAGTACAAATTCGGAAAGTATCGAAGAAAGAATTTATGGATGGTTAAAAAAGCAGTTCCGTGATCTCATACCAGAATGCAGAGGTAAAAAATCCTACAATAATACTGACTCCGATGATCAGGTTGGTCAGTTTTGTATTCAGCCTGAACTGTTCTGCAATGATACTTGAGGTAACCAATGTTGGCATGGCAGCTTCAAATACTGTAATTTTAGCTACATCTCCTTTTATTCCGAATAACAGAGCCATTCCCAGAACAATTGCTGGTGCCAGAATAAGCTTATAAAGCATAGACATGGACATTTGAGGGATCAGTTTTTTCCATCCATTGAATTTCAGCTGTAATCCAACCGAAAACAAAGCTAACGGACTTACCGTAGCAGCCAGTTTATCAAAGAAAGGTTCAGCAACGGTAAAGTCAATGAACCGCGACAATACCAAAGCGGAAATACATCCTATTAATGGAGGGAATGTTACCAATCTTTTTAAAATAAATATGGCACTTACTTTTCCTGATTTACTTCCTCCTTTTACTGCAGCAATAATTCCGAGGGTTGAAAGAGCAAAAAACATGGTCTGGTCACAGATAATTGCAATACTCAAAAGCCCTTCGCCATAAAAAGCACTGATTAAGGGAAATCCTATGAATGAAGTATTACTGTATCCGCTTGCTAATTCCAAAGTACTTCTGGACCGCCTTGAATATCCCCTGCTCTTGCTGTAAAACATCATAAAGAAAAAGCAGAACACAGAAATTAAAAATGTGGCTGCAATGGGGAACAGCATCTCTGTTGTCCATTTTACTTTGGGCAGATATTTAAACGAAACTGCCGGAAGAGCAAGATAAAGAATCCAGGTATTGATACCTTTGTGGGCATCGGGGTGGATAGATTTTGTTGCTTTGAATATCATTCCTGCAATGATACACACTGCAATCAGAACAAAATTTACCATAACTGTAATAAAATATGAGGCAAATTTACGGCTGATTTTTGAGTTGGAAGGGTAAAATTTATACTTTTTTCGGTAGAATTATAACTCTAGCAATCTTTCTTTTCTAATCATTCTGCACATCTGTTCATGTCAAAGTCAGAGCTATTCCAGATTCTAAACTATCATTATTATAATAAATAACTATATTTTAAATAATTTTTATAATAATTATTTTTAAAGGAAATTTGTAGTATTAAAAATGAGCCAGAAAAATATTAAAGGACAATCAATAAATACAATATTAAAAAACCCATTTGTAAAATTATAAGCCAGACCATTCATATCATTTTTTTAATAACTAAAATTTCAAACAATGAATATTAATATTTTTAAAGAAGCAACTATAGGATCATTACACCTTAAAAACAGAATTGCTATGGCTCCTATGACCAGAGCCAGAAATGAAGACGGGATTCCTAAAGATTTTAATGCTGAATATTATGCACAACGTACGGGTACCGGACTTATCATTACGGAAGGTACCGCTATTTCTCCTACATCAAAAGGAGTACTTCATATTCCAGGATTGTATACCGATGAACAGGTAGAAGGATGGAAACTTGTAACTGATGCAGTTCATGAAAAAGGAAGTAAAATTTTCACTCAATTATGGCATGTAGGGCGTGTTTCTCACGTGACTATCCAACCGGATGGACAGTCCCCGGTTTCTTCTTCTGATATTCAGGCTGGTGAAACTCACGCATGGGGATATGATGAAAACGGAAAAGAAGGTTTTGTGATTAATTCCAAACCACGTGCACTGGCTACTGAAGAAGTAAAACAGATTGTTCAGGATTTTACTGCAGCAGCTGTAAATGCTATAAAAGCGGGCTTTGACGGAATAGAACTTCACGGTGCCAACGGATATCTTATTGAGCAGTTCCTGAATCCGTTTGTTAATAATCGTAAAGATGAATATGGTGGAAGCATAGAAAACCGTTCGCGTTTTTTGCTGGAGATCGTGGATTCTGCAATTAACGCCATTGGTGCTGATAAAGTAGCTATTCGTTTAACACCCTATGGCGGATTGTACGAAATGCCGCATTATGATGAGATAGAAGCTACCTATGAATATTTAGCGAAAGAACTTTCCAAAAGAAATATTATTTACGTTCACATCATGGATCAGAAATCAAGAGGAAGCTTTGCATTACCGGCAGACTTTATGAAACGTTTCCGCAGCTGGTATGATGGTATGATCATTCTTGCAGGAGGAATGGACAGAGAAAAGTCTGAAAAACTGATCAACGAAGGAGTAATTGATATTGCGGCATTCGGGGAAGCTTTTATTTCCAATCCTGATCTTGTAGAAAGGCTTGAAAACAACTGGGAACTCACTCCCCCAAAAAGAGAACTTCATTATGGCCTTACCATGGAAGGTTACCTGGATTGGGAAGTCTGTAATAAACAACAATCCAACTAACATACTGATTGTTTAAATTTCACATACTATCAGAAAAAGCTATCATAATGGATAGCTCTTTTTATTTTTATGAAAAATATTTTTATAAATTTTATATAATCATCAACAGATTAATCTGTCATTCTGTTTTTCAAATCTACTTCAGCACCAAGAATTCTAACAATCTCTATTTCTTGTATTCCAATAATTCTGTAAAATATAAAATTCTAAAGTATATTCATAAATTTTAGTAATATCTTCAACCGTTTTATTGGTAAAAGTATATTGAGCCATTACCTTTTTATTTTTGCTTTTAATGCTGCCAAATGCTTTTCCGGATTAAAATCAGTCGCTACTCCACTTTCAATGCCTTCCTGAATAGCCTTCCTAAGAATTTGAATTTTATTTTCTTCTTCTTCAAGTAATCTTAAACCAGCTCTGATCATTTCACTTGCATTTTTATATCGTCCTTCTGCAATCTTATGATCTACAAAATCTTCAAAATAATCACCTAAAGAAACTGATGTATTACGTCCCATATGATTTTGATTTTCAACTTAATAGATCAAAGTTACCATTTTTTGGTAATTCAATCGAATTTTTATGAGAATAAAAAAATAACTTTAGTATTATTATTTTTTTACTCCTTTATCACATCCCAAAGGCTCATCATTTCAATTTTTTCCAAAGGTTTTGAAAGGGTAATTCTTTTTGAAGTTCCCGGCAGGAGATCAAAGAAATTATCACTAAAATGGGTGTCTCCTATCAAATAAACATCTTTGGCTAAAATATCTGTTGAGATTTCAATTTCAGTAGAAGAAACTTTTCTTATTTTAATTTCCGGTTTTGAAAGTTTTAAATCTTTAGGCTTATTAAAAAAGAACAGTTTTTCAAATGTTGTGTCTTTTTCAGAGCTGATTTTTAAAACAGCTTCAGACAAATCAAACTGACCCATTTCTGATTTACTGATACTGCGTATCTTCTTACTTACATCAGCATTAATAACCTCTGACTGATTGCTTTCCCAAAGTATTTTTCCTTTAAAATCAATGAGTTCAAACTTGATATCTGCGCCAAGCTCTTTCACAAGATCACTGATCAGGTAAACGTCATAGCTTTTATCCGTCTCAGCTACTGATACCAACACAGGTTCAAAGCTTCTTCTCGCCTGATAATGGAAAGCTTTCCAGTTTCCAAGATAATCAATGGAAGACCATGAAACAACCGGCCAACAATCGTTGAGCTGCCAATACAAGGTTCCCATATTATAAGGTTTTGCACGGCGGTGCGCTTCAATAGCGATCTGCATTCCTCTTGCCTGTAGCAGCTGTGAAACATAATTGTATTGTATAAAATCTGTTGGAATTTTATAATCACGCTTCAGGTATTCATTAATGATATCCCAGCCGCGGGCATGTTTTTCGTGAGCTTTGATGGTTGGATTCTGAAGGCTTAAATCCGGCGTTCCGGAAAACATTGATTTTGTCGTTTCAAGACTAGGTGTACCCTGAAAGCCATATTCAGACATGAAACGTCCTACTTTTTCGTTGTAAATTTCAAAAGGCTGTTCGCCCCACCAAACGCCCCAATAATGAGAATCTCCTTCGGTAAGGCTTTCTTTATGTCCCCAACCAATGGATGGAGAACTTGGCCAGTATATATTTTTATCCGATTTCAGGTTTTCCGCCAATGCATTGGGAATTACCTCATGGAACAACTTTTTATAATCTTTCCAAACCTGAAGTGAGTCATTTTTTGAATAGTTGAACTGTTTCTGATATCCCCAGTTGACAATCGCTTCGTCAATTTCATTATTCCCGCACCACAAAGCAATGGACGGATGATTCTGAAGTCTGTTCACCTGATCTTTTACTTCTTCTTTTACATTGTTTAAAAAAGCTTCATCTGCCGGATAAAAACTTCCCGCAAACATAAAATCCTGCCACACAAGAATTCCGTTTTCATCGCAGGCTTTGTAAAATTCATCATCTTCATAGATACCTCCGCCCCAGATACGAATCATATTCATATTGGCTGCTTTGGTATCTTTGATGAGTTTCTGGTATTTTTCTTTGGTCATTCTCGGCGAAAAACTATCTCCCGGAATCCAGTTGGTTCCTTTGATATACAATGGCTGACCATTCACTTTAAAATAGAATGATTTTCCTTTTTCGTCTTTTTCCTGTACTAATTCGACCGTTCTTAATCCTATTCTGATATTTTTAGCATCAATATCTTCCTGATCTTTAGACAGTTTTATTTTAAAATTATAGAGATTGGCTTCACCTCGCCCGTTTGGCTGCCAAAGCTTCATCCCGCTTGTTTCATAAGGAACCGATATTGTGTTACTACCTTTTTTTAAAGATATTTTTTGATGGTTTTTATTAAGATCTAAAATGTAATTTCCTGCATTTTGAGCATAAATTTCTACATCAAAACGTAAATTATTCACTCCCTTATCAGATCTGTTCTGAATGTCTTTAACAGTCATAATTTTGGCGTTATTCCAGAACTCCAGTTGAACGTCTTTCCAGATCCCTGTCGTAACTAATCTTGGTCCCCAATCCCATCCAAACTGATATTGGGCTTTTCTCACAAAACTTCTTGGTGATTCCGGCATAGTGAAAGGAACTTTTTTGGCTAATTCTTTTCCTGTATTCACCGCAGATTTGAAATTAATATGGACTGTATTTATCCCTGCTTTTAGATATTGTTTCACCGGAATATTCCATTTACGGAACATATTATCGGTTTTCTTTAACAGTTTTCCGTTAAGATAAATTTCTGAAAATGTATCCAGTCCATTAAAAACAAGATCAATATTGTCATTCTCTAATTCCTGAGTGGAGACTGTAAATGCTGCCTGATAATCCCAGTCTTCATTTTCAATCCACTGTACTTTCTTTTCATTTTCATCTTTATAGGGATCAGGAATCACCTTGCTATTCATTAAATCCAGATGAACTGTTCCCGGAACTTTCGCAGGAAGCCAGTTTGGATCTTTTGAGTTTTTGAACTGCCAGTTTTCAGAAGACAAATTTCTTTGGGAAAATTGTGCTGAAATGATGTTCTGTGTGAAAAGGAAAGCAAAAAGGATCGTTCTATTCATCAATAAATTTGTTTTGTATCATTACAATACCTGTGATTTTGTCATTCCGAGGAACGAAGGAATCTCCACTTTGAAAATTTAGGTTCCACGCTACGCTCGTAATGACAAACCGGATGCATATTATTGTATTATTTACTTTTCAATGCTACCACTTCATCCGCGTTGGCAAAAGCACCACCATCAGTAATAGCTGAAGAATGGTAATAAGCTGCATTGGTAACAGCTCTTATTTCCTCAATATTGGATGAACGAAGCCCGCCTCCAACAAGAATTTCTATTCTTCCACCGGCGAGTTCAACCAATTTTTTAAGGTTTTCTTTTCCTTCAGATACATTCGGTTTCTGTCCGGAAGTAAGGATGGTTGTAAAGCCACATTCAATTACTTTTTCTAAAGATTCTTCCAGACCTACAGCACGATCAAAAGCACGGTGGAAGGTACATGGAAGCGGTTTTGCCAATTCGACTAAAGCTTTATTCTGTTCTATATTAACCTCATCATTTTCATCCAGAATACCGAATACGAAACCGTCTGCATGTAGGGATTTTAAATGAACCAAATCATTTCTCATCTGCTCAAATTCCGAATCTGAATACGTGAAATCTCCACCTCTGGGACGAATCATCACAAAAATCGGGATCGTAATTTTTTCACGAAGTTTCTTAATAGTTTCGAAATCCGGAGTAGTTCCGCCTTCACTCAGACCATCACATAATTCTATTCTGTCTGCCCCATTTTCAAAAGCAATGATTGCTGATTCAGGATTAAAACAAGCTATTTCTATTTTTGACATTGTATTATCTATTAATTTTATTTTGGTTCGTCTTGCCATACATCCGCAATCAGAAAGGAACCGTTTTCTTTTACTACTTTTATCACAGAGGGATATTGAGCTTTAAAGCCATCATCTCTCAATACAACCTTGAAAATATATTCATTTTTTGATGAGGATTTTAAATCACAGCTTTCAACTTCAATCTTGTTCCAATCCTGGGCTGAAATAAGAAACCCTGTTCCAATTCCTGCTTTACTGGTATCAAACTTAGACTTCCATTTATCCTGAAATTCTTTATCGGTAAGGCTTCCATCAACATCCAGGTCAACATTCATGGCATCAGTTTTATAATCAAAATAATCTTTTGTGGTGATCTTCTGCATATTCTTTTCTTCATTTCCGATATCAGCTTTAAAGTAGTTCACAATGCTTGTCTTCAGCCATTTTTCTGCGTCTTCATATTCATTTGGTTCATTATGTAAAATTACTTTTTCTTTTATCGGCTGTATTTCACCCGCTGTTTTTATCTCCTTCTTTTCTTCCTTGCAAGCAATAATGAGAAATAAGGAAGCGATGATTGTTCTTTTCATATTTATTTTATGTTTTGGCTAAAGCCAAGAGGTGTCATTGATTTGTTTAAATGGGCTTTACCCATTTCTATTGAATTTTTAATTATTTTAAAGCAAATTCCGGTTTTTCCAGGCGGTTTCCTTTCTGATCGTACACCGCAAAGTTGAATCCATCCTGAATACAGTAGGAACCATATTCTCCCTGTTTATTGATGGCAATAAAACCTACCTGAATATCTTTCAGATTTTTGTTTCTTCGCTGAGCGATTTTTACAATTCTGTCCACTGCTTCTTTACAGGCTTCCTGTGGATTTCTGCCTTGTCTCATCAACTCAACCACAAGATGCGTTCCTACGGTTCTGATCACTTCTTCACCATGGCCTGTTGCCGTAGCCGCTCCTACTTCATTATCTACAAATAGACCTGCACCTATAATTGGGGAATCTCCTACTCTTCCGTGCATTTTGAAAGCCATTCCGCTTGTTGTACAGGCACCGGAAAGGTTCCCTTGAGCATCTAAAGCGATCATTCCTATCGTATCATGGTTTTCAATATTAGCAATGGGTTTATATTGGCTGGTCTTTAACCATTCTTTCCACTCTTTTTCCGATTCGGGAGTGAGAAGATTTTCTTTTTTAAAACCTTGTGAAAGGGCAAATTGTAATGCTCCGTCACCTACCAGCATAACGTGAGGTGTTTTTTCCATAACAGCTCTGGCAACGGAAATAGGATTTTTAACGTGTTCCAGGCATGCTACAGAGCCAATATTATAATTTTCATCCATGATACAGGCATCCAGCGTTACTCTGCCATCTCTATCCGGGCGGCCTCCATATCCCACACTTCTTTCTTTTGGATCTAATTCTACGAGACGTACTCCTTTTTCTACGGCATCCAAAGCTCTTCCTCCTTTTCCAAGGATTGTCCAAGCTTCTTCATTAGCTTTTAATCCGAAATTCCAGGTAGAGAGTACGATAGGCTTGTTGATGATTTTTTTACTTTCAGACAGTTCCCCGGCCATTAGCTCTAAAGGATTAATGGTAAGTGCTGCGGTTGCAATTCCCAGTTTTTTTATAAAACTTCTTCGGTTATTGTTCATGGTATCTCAAATTGTATAATACTCACAAATCTAAAAAAAACTTCCATGAAATCCTCAATGCAACTCGACGAATATCCGTGTATTATTTTTATTTATCTTTACTGCCGTAATGGACTCATTTAAAATTTTCAGAAATATCCCTTTCTTTCAGGAACTCACTGATGAGGAAATTACTATTTTGGTCAATATCAGTACTCCTAAACTACTTCGAAAAAAAGAGAAACTAGCAGAACCCGGCAAGCCTTTCAATCAATTATTTATTCTTTCCAATGGATTATTAAGATTTTTCTTTGATAACGAAAACGGTATTGAAAGCAACCTTTTTCTACCTTCTGAAAAAGAATCAGCTATAATGGAAAGTCCGGAAACCTACTCTAATGACAACGAAAGGAAATATACTATTGAGGCTGTTCTTGAAAGCCAGATATTTCTGTTTAATAAAAGTGAGTTTGAGGAAATAGCCTTTCAGTACAGAGGTATTTATAATGTATACCTCAAATCTTTAAAACTGATTATCAGCATAGCCAAAACACGTATAGAACAATTTTGCTCTACTTCTCCACATTCACGCTATGAAGAGTTTCTGGAGACAAGACCCTTTACTTCTCAGAATGCTAACAGAAAGTATATTGCTAATTTTCTGGGCATTACTCCCAACTCTCTTTCGAGAATGACGGCACGTCTTCATAAAAAAAGAAACGAGAGAAAAAAATAACTAAGGAATACTTTTTCTCACTTTATTCATTCTATTTTTGCTTACTCAAAACACTGTTATACCCACAATTAAAAGCAAAATGAGAAAAACATTATCTAAAAAAACAATTTATTATTGAATCATCTTTAATCTTTCTTAAGATTCAAAGTAACCGAACAGATTAATACTGACTGACAGGTTACAACCTTGTTTACATTTTTATATTACCTTATACAATTATTTTATGCAAAGAATATCCTTACTTCTCTGCCTGTTATTATCGTGCAATTTTGTTCAGGCATCCACAGGCAGCTTAGAAGATACTATAGCAAATTCTGCTTCCTGGTTCATTTTACTTGTTTTACCTATAGCAGGAATTTATCTTTTCTGGAAAGTTCACATTTATCCGGAAAAGGTAGCTGAGAAAAAGAACCATCCTCAGCTGAAAGCCATAAAAAGTATGTGCCTCCTTTCCCTTGTTTTTGGAGGCCTTTTATGGCCGGTTGCCTTAATCTGGGCCAACTATGATTATGGAAACCAGACTCCTCCTGAGAAAGAAGAGGATAACACAGATTTACCTGAAGAAAAATTTAAACCCATCGAAAATTAAAAGACATGCTGGAATTACTAGTTGCAATATATGCCGGAATATGCTGGCTTCTTATTAAAAAATTAAAACTGATCCCGTGGACATTTACTACACAGGTAATCGTCTATTCATTGCCTATCTTCGGATCTATTGCCTTGATATTAAGTTTAAATTATTACTGCCCTATTACCTCTGATGTAAAGGTGGGAAACAGAAGTGTGGATATTACTACACAAGTTTTGGGAAAGGTAAAAAAAGTATATGTGAGTACTAACCAGGAAGTAAAAAAGGGAGATACTTTATTTATGCTTGACAGAGAGCCTTATGTACAGGAAATTAAATCACTGGAAGCTAAACTGAGCAGTATGAAGGCCACTGTACATTCTTATGGTGCAGACATTTCAGCTTCCAGAAAAAACATTACAGCATTGCAGTCTCAGCTTGATCTTGCCAACAAAAGAGTATCCCAATATCAGGAACTTGTACAGGCAGGAGCAGCCAACAAATTTGACCTTGAGCAGGCTATAACCAACGTACGTGATCTCCAATCCAGAATCAGTGCTGCACAATCACAGCAGCAGTCTTTGGAAACCAAATCCAATGCTTCTTATGGTGGAGAAAATTCATCAGTGTCTGAAATTCAGGCTAAGCTGGACCAGGCAAAATGGAATCTTTCCCAAACTGTTGTTCTGGCACCTACAGATGGAGTGATCCCGAATGTACAGCTGAATGAAGGAGCTATTATGGCACCTTTCAAATCTGCATTTGTTCTGATTCAGAAACAGCAGTCTGTTATTGGATTTTTTGCTCAGAATGAACTTGAATCAGTAAAAAATGGGAATGAAGTAGAGCTGGCTCTTAAAACAGAACCGGGAAAAGTGGAGAAGGCTAAACTTGAATATGTAATTGAT
>CBFQYI010000047.1:0-15146 GCA_965720825.1 uncultured Chryseobacterium sp.
AAGCAACAGCTTTTTTTACTGACTCATCATCTGTGATATCCATATCTACTACTTCTGTATTCTCCAACGCATTCAGATTTTTTGCATGTTCAGCATTACTTCCGGTAGTATTTCGCATCGTAGCTATGACGATATGCCCTTCTCTGTTAAATGATTTTACCATTAATGCACCAAAACCGGTGCTTGAACCTGTAATTAAGATTACTTTTTTCATTCTTTTTGTTCGTCTCTTTTTAATTATTGACTCTTTTTTAACTCAGAAGAATACCGGCCGGAATTCTTTTCATGATTACAATATTTCCTTCAGACGATTTATTCTGTCTCAGTAGGAAATACCTTAAAAATGATGTTGCAATTTAGCACAGATTTACTTTCCTTTGTATAGCACTTTCCCAAAGGAAAGCGAAATAATTTGTAAGCGTATGTCTGTAAAAAAAATTAAATCAAGCTGCCTGGAAACAATCAAGCCTGTACGGGACGCTTTGGACGTTTTAAGTGGCAAATGGAAGCTGGCCATCATTGTATCGGTATCGGTAGGCAATGATCGCTTTACTGATATACAGGACAGTATACCAGGTATTACTCCAAAGGTTCTGGCTAAGGAACTCAAGGAACTCGAACAACATCAGCTCATTAAAAGAACTGTTATTGACGATTATCCGGTTAAAATCATTTATCAGCCTCTGCCCTATTCTTCAACTTTAAACCCTATCATCTTTGCTCTTAAGGACTGGGGAACTAACCATAAAAGAAAACTTTTTGAAGAAGGATTTACATTAAATGAAACGGGAGAAATTCCTCAATGCCTTCCTGAAGAATGACAATAAATAAATTTTAAACAATTGATTTAGTTAACATTAAGATAATAAAATATAAAAAAAGTATAAAAAATTTGTTTTCATGACCAATCGGTCATATATTTGTATTATTATTTAGTAGTATCATGGCCAAAGGCGAAGAAACCAGACAGTTCATTATAGAAAAAGCAGCTCCTATTTTTAATACAAAAGGGATTGCAGCTACTTCTATGAGTGATATTATGGAGGCTACGAAGTTGTCTAAAGGCAGTATGTACGTCCATTTCGAAAATAAAGAGGTGCTGGCCTGCGCCGCTGTTGAGCACAATATGAAAATGCTGACAGAAAGACTTCAAAGAACTTTAAGCCAATACAAAACTTCTACAGAGCAGTTATTCGCTTATATTGATTTTTTTAGTGATCCCAACCATCCACCGGTTGCAGGAGGCTGTCCTTTGTTGAATTTCGGAACAGAAGCTGATGATACGAATCCTGTGGTAAAGGAAAAGGTAAACCGTGCCATTAAACAGGGGCAGGAATTGCTTTCCGGTATTATAGAAAAAGGAATTTCCAATAAAGAATTCAGAGCAGACTGGAATCCGGCAGATTTTGCAACAGTTTTATTTGCAATGCTTGAAGGCGGTCACCTGATGGCAAGAATGTCGGGTAATAATGACAGAATGGAAGTTGTTGCAAACAGTCTAAAAAAAATGATAGAGGAAAAGAGTGTGTAATTTTTTTTATCCAAAATATGACCGATCGGTCAGTAAATTTAATAATAAAACTTTTTAAAAAGTATAATCATAACAATCAAATCAATTAAAAAAACAGAACAATGTCAAAAACAGTTTTAATTACAGGTGCATCAAAAGGTTTTGGAAAAGCATGGGCAGAAGCTTTTTTAGCAAAAGGATACAAAGTGGCAGCAACAGCCAGAAATGTAGAAACACTTAACGATTTAAAAGAAAAATATGGTGATTCCGTATTGCCTTTAACCTTAGATGTAGATAAAAGAGAGGAATCATTATCAGTAGTTCAGAAAGTACACCAACACTTCGGCAGCATTGATATTCTGATCAATAACGCAGGATATGCATTAACAGGTGCGGTGGAAGAAACCAACGAACAGGAAGCAAGAGCACAGTTTGAAACGAATTTCTTTGGAACTTTATGGCTTACCCAGGCGGTACTTCCGATCATGAGAGATCAGAAAAGCGGTCATATCATCCAGGTTTCTTCTATTTTAGGATTGGCCACTTTACCAACTATGGGACTTTATAATGCGTCTAAGTTCGCACTGGAAGGCTTAAGTGAAACTTTAGCAACAGAAGTAAAAGAATTTGGAATCAATGTAACGTTGGTAGAGCCCAATGGCTATGCTTCCAATATCTGGCATACAGGAATTAATACGCAAAGTAATCCGGTTTACGATGGTCTTAAAAAGGCTTTCTCCGAATCTGAAACTTCATTTGGTGATGTAGAAGCTACAGCTCCGGCATTGATAAAATTAGCAGAAACCGAAAATCCTCCATTGCGTTTATTGCTTGGAAAAGTAGCGCTTCCTTTTGTAAAACAGAATTACGAGCAGCGTCTAAAAGTCTGGGAAGAATGGAACGATGTATCTGTAGAAGCTCACGGATAACATCGAAAAGAATGTTTTCACAAAATAAACTCCGTTTTCATAGAAGAACGGAGTTTATTTTTTATCCTTTTTTGAGATTAATATCTCAGTTACTTTTCTTAGCATTACTTTTCATCTGCTTCATATTGATACTGTTTTCCTGTTCACCTCCTGCAATGTCTATTTCGCTGTGAAATATGACTACTTGAACAAATTACTCATTTCCCAGCGGCTTCCAGGAGCATAATTTTGTCTCATCAAAAAAGAAAAACAGATCTACAATCTAATACAACACAGCAATGAAAACAACAATTTCAACAATCCTTTTAGCAGTAACTTTTACTTTAGGAACACCAACTATTTCTAAAGCACAAAAAAACGAGATCGCTACTCTATCATCAAAAAATGATACCAGCATCCGTCCTTTCCATATCAGTATTCCGCAATCTCAGCTGGATGATCTTAAAAAACGTATTTCTGAAACCCGTTTTCCGGATAAAGAGACAGTGAAAGATGCTTCCCAGGGAATTCAGCTTGAACAGCTAAAAGAACTGATCACCTATTGGGGCAACGGATACGACTGGAGAAAAGTGGAAAATAAGCTGAATGCACTTCCACAGTTTGTAACCAATATTGACGGACTTGATATTCAGTTTATCCATGTTCGTTCAAAAGAATCCAATGCAATGCCTGTGATCCTTACTCATGGCTGGCCGGGATCTCCACTGGAGTTTATCAATGCAATAGATCCTTTGACTGATCCTGTAAAATACGGAGGAAAAGCGAGTGATGCATTTGATGTAATTATACCGGCCATTCCGGGATATGGCTTTTCAGAAATCCCAACTGAACTGGGCTGGAATCCGGACCGTGTTGCGCTTGCCTGGGATGTTCTGATGAAAAGACTCGGCTACAAAAAATATGTTTCTGAAGGTGGTGACCACGGCTCTGTCATCTCTGATGCATTGGCCAAACAGGCTCCTTCAGGCCTTTTAGGAATTCATCTTACCATGCCGGCTACTGTTCCCGCTGAACTTGTAAAGCCAATCAATGCCGGTGATCCTGCCCCATCAGGACTTTCTGCTTCAGAAGCAAAAGCTTATAATGCCATGAGTACATTCTTTGGAAGAAATGCAGCCTATGGAGGAATGATGGTTACCCGTCCACAGACCACAGGATATTTGCTTTCTGATTCTCCAACAGCATTAGCAGCATTCCTTTACGAAAAAATTGCAGAATGGAGTGAAAGTGATCTTCATCCTGAAAATATCATTGGCCGTGATGCCATTCTTGATGATATTACTCTTTACTGGCTTACCAATACCGGAGCGTCTTCTTCACGTTTCTATTGGGAAAATAACAAGAATAATTTCAGTGCTGAGGCACAGAAGACAAAAGACATTAAAGTTCCTGTAGCTATTTCGGTATTCCCTCACGAGATTTATCAGGCTCCGGAAAGCTGGTCAAAGCAGGCTTATCCTACTTTATATTATTATCATAAAGCTTCGAAAGGCGGACATTTTGCAGCGTGGGAACAGCCACAAGTCTTTACAGAAGAGCTTAGAGCAGCTTTCAAAGATTTAAGAAAAAAACTTTAACAATCATAGGATCAATCAACAAAATCGTTTAATCTAAATAATAAAAATATGGAATTGAATACCCTTCAGGAAGTAGAAAATACAACCGTAGTCAATATCAGTAAAGTGTTATATTCCGGTAATGTCATTGTAACCGGAGGCCGTAACGGAGAAGCAAAAAGCAGTGACGGCAAGCTGGATATTGAACTGACCTCTCCCGGAACAAAAGGAAACGGAACCAACCCGGAACAGCTGTTAGCAGCAGGATGGTCGGCATGTTTTATCGGAGCGATGCATTTAGGAGCGGTAAAAATGGGAGTTACCCTTCCTCCGGACTTATCTGTTAATACCTCTGTAGATCTGGCCACCAATGATGATGGATTTTTCCTCCAGGCACATTTACAGGTACTTTTACCGGGACTTACAATAGACGAAGCCAGAAAAGTTGTGGAAACAGCCCATGCAACATGTCCTTATTCAAAAGCGACCCGTGGAAATATTAATGTAAAAATAGATGTAGTAGTTTAGTTTTCGGAATGTGATTACATTTTGATTGAAACCTTCCCTGCCAAAAGCAAGGAAGGTTTTTTTATTATATTAAAATCTGCCTGAAGTAAACAATTTGGATATAAAAGTCGATCTATTTGGCAGCTGTAGTGATTTTGTTAAATGCATAAGGCACGACTCCGATTCCCAAGGTGAGTAAAACACCCACGAGATCATTCAGCTTGGGAAAATCACTTACATCAAAGTAGTTCCAGATGGCAAAGGTCGTGAGAACACACGCCAGACCTACAGACACTAATCCACTTATAAATGCAAGAAAACGACTTACGCTGGTATTAGGTTTTTCTGTATTGGAATCTGCTGAATTATTAAGTTCAGCAGCAGCATTCATTGCCTTCTGGCTTTCAGGAGAAGCGGCTAAAAAAGCCTCTCTTTGTTTTGTTTTTTCTACCTCCATCTGAACATTCGCATCCTTATCCAGAAGAAGATCTTTTAAAGATACTTGATCTTTTTTCAGCTTAAGGAATACAATACATGTAATTAAAAGGAAAAGCAAAATAGGAGAAAATGCAATCCATTTTTCAGCATCTGTTATAGGAATTGGCTTTGGTACAGTCGGTGTCGTGCCAGTTTGCTGTCCATACATCACAACAGATGTAAAAAATGTGGTCAATAATAGAAGAAAATTCAATGGTTTCATAGGGATTAGTTTTGAGGTTGTTACGATTTGCTTTGAATTGCATCTGAATATACTTCACAGCATACAATGTATTTCATCACAAATTTTGTGATTATATAACAACCGGTCAATTACCCAAATGGGTAATATTATAAAAAAAACCTAAGAGATGGCCTGAAAGACGGAGTGTTTACAAATCGCCAAGCACGTGATTAATTTTCCCTATCAATTTCCAAAATTGACAAAATGAGGAACATCCGTTGCAAAGCTGTTCATTGGTAAAAGATTATTTCTGTTACTGTTAAAATCAAAAACAGAATTATTATCAAAAGGAACACGTGGATAATACATAAAAGAAATCTGAATCCTGTTGAAAACCAGATAGGGATTATTAATCAAAACACCTATTCCGATTTTTGTATTGGCTTTGGTCTTCAATAGTTTATCATCAGGCATTCCCAGCCAGCCCACTGCGGTAGTTAAGTAAGGACTGAAATGGAAATTCTTCCAGGTTTTATTAATAAACAATTGAAGCTGATATCTTAACACTATTTTTTTTGTCCCGATATAATCAGAATTATAAACAGGAAATTCATCTGCAGAAGAAAGGTTGATCCTATCCTTATAAGAATAATTATGCTGTGGATGTCCCAGTGCCAGCGTTGGAGAGAAGAAATGTCTTGCTTTGGCAAATTTCCAGTCCATCAGGTTGGTAAAATAAGTCCCGTCAAAGCGGAAAGATTCCCTGTTCTGGCTGTCTTCATTAAAAAACCTTCCAAACTGTGCTTTTACAGTGAAGTACCCTAACTTTGTAAAACGGCCGTAAGAGGCAGAAATCCCCACATACGGATTCACTTCTTTATTTCTTGATAAGCCTCCGGCAATAACGTTTACAGAATTACCGTAAGCAACATCCTCAGGCAAATCATACTGGAAAATATTCTTCTGAACTGAAAAGTTTCTCTGAATAAATCCAACAGACATCAGGAAGCTGTTATAAGAGCTGAAATATTTATATTGATCAATTCCCGGGCTGTCTTTGTACTGATAGTTCTGAAATCTTCCTATGATCGCAATATTGCTGGATACCTTCTCACTGGGATCAGATGAAACAGGAATCTGATAACCGCCCCATAAATCTTCGCTATATACCTTGATCTGAACTTCCGGAAAAGTGGTATCTGTCTCTATCGGAAGCAAAACTTTACGCATAAAATATTCGAATGTAAAACCTCCCGCCCACTTCGTTAAAGGGGAGAAAAAGTCTCTTCTGAGGCTGAAATTAATTCTTTCATTTCTCGAAAAATCCCGTTCCCCAAGAATCTGGGCATTAATATAAGTACCAAAGAGATTATAAGTGGTATAGCTTCCTAAGAGATAATCCTGCTTTTCCTTAGAATCATTTCTGTAAAGGAAATCCAGGGTATGTCCCAGCCCCAGTACATTCTCTTCAGTAACTCCCAAACCAATTTTACTTCCGGAATAGCTGATTCTTGGCTTCAGACTCCAGGAATCAAGAACTTTTACCACAACATCTATAGAATCTTTGCTGGAAGTACTGTCGGAAACACTGATATTAACCCTGTTGATAAAAGGCATTGTTCTGAGTAAACGTTCAGATTCATAGAGTTTTTGGGCGTTGTATTCTTCTCCTTCTTCAAAAAGCAAAAAATTATTGACCGTCGATCTTCTTGTACTGGAATGAAGGTGATCCTTTATCCAATCGTACCATTTGCCTATTTCCTTACTGTCTTTAGAGCCATATCCGAAAGGGTCAATGGTTTCTATCCTGACATTTCTGATAATTTTTTTGTTGTAAGTATTTTGCGAAAGTTTTTCAGTATTGGACTTAACGGAAGTTGAATCCGGCTCTCTACGAAATATAAAACGGTGAATGAATTTGGTAACTTTTCTTTTATCCGAAAATTCTTCTATTTTGTAGTACAGCGAGTCTTTCTTCTCCTGCGCGTTTAAAAAGAAAAAGCCACTTAAAATGAAAATCAGAGTTACAGTCTTTCTAGTCATTAGTCATCAAAATTCAATTGAGTTTGTAGTATCAATTTACACGCCAATAAGCCTTCACCACGTACCACATTCAGTAAATTTTTCTATGTTCAGTTCACTTATTTACTGTTCTCATATTAGAAATCAAAGAACATCAGTGTTTTATGATAGTTTCATGTCAGATGAGTCCTAACATTGTTATCAAATTCAGCGTGAAAGAAAACAATAGTAAAACAACCAATTCTTTCAAAAAACGGTTCTCTCTCTTGTAGGTCTTGCTTACTACTGAGGACAATCCTAAAAATAGTAATCCAGCCACCGTCAAAAAAATACTTCTGCCTATTAATGCAGGAATAAATTCATTTTCTATCATCTGATTCCAATTTTCATCTGATCCCATCCACAGTCTTGACATCCCTAGCAAGCTCAGAAATCCAACGGTATAAATTATGGTTTTTAAAAGAAAAAAATTAGTTGTTTTATGGGCGTATTCCATATCAGATTATAAAATAATAAGCTAAAAGTATAAAAAATTTCCTTCTATAGCTTAAAAAAGAAATAAATCACTGTAGCCTATTCTTTTATAGTATCATGACTGTAGCTTATTGTACTGCAGCTGGTATTTTCAACGGATCCGTCACTTTGATAATGATCGTTCTTATTTACAATTATATTTTTATTTAAATTAAATAATCTTTTATGAGAGAAAATTATTTCCATTAATTCTTAAACCGAGCAAATAACTCTGTATTCTATAAAAGAGTTTTAACACTCACCTATCTTATTGTTTTGTAGTATTTTATTATTTAGTTTTCATTTTTTGAACAATATCAATACTCTTAAAACTAACTTAAATCATAAAACAAAAGCATTCAGTGCAGTCTTTTTTTTGTTATTTTTACTCATTATAAATAAAAATAATACATGAAAAAAATTGTACTTGCGGGAATAGCAGTTATAGGAGGATTTCTAACAGCTAATGCACAGTGTAAGCCCGTAACTGCTCTTGCAGAAAGTTTTGATACGTGGAAAGATATCAATAAATGCTGGACTGCTCAACCCGGAAAAGCTATGCTTTATGCAAGTGATAAAAGAATTATATTCTATTCAATGAGCAATCCTGGAGAAAATATGTATCTGGTAACACCGGAAATTAAAGCCGGAACCTACACGTTGTCTCTTGATCTTTCTGATAATGGAGGAGAAACAACCTTAGAACTTTTCTCAGTAGACAACCCTTCTGATGCAAAGACTTATATTTCGATCACTAAACCTTCTAAAATAACAGGAGAGAAAAAAACATTTACAGTTTCTCTGAAAAAAGATTCACATTTAGGTCTGAAAGTCATGCTGAATGGAGTACATCAGGCTGTTTATATGGATAACCTGTCTCTGCAGGCAAAGAAATAGTTTAGGATAACAACAGTTTGCACCAACAAAAACATGTCTTAAGAAAAACAAAAAACATTCTTAGCAGTATATATTCAAATACAAAAACTCAGAGTGAAATTTCACTCTGAGCTTTTCACTTTTAGTTTTGGTAATTATATACGAATTAATCTTGCTAAATAATAGCGTTCAGAACAAAAGTTTTGGGGTGGTATTTTATTTTGTTAACAACTTTTCTTCTTTTTGCTAAGATTTTCTATTCAGACCTTTTATAATGTAGAAAAGAAGCGTGATATTATAAAGACAAGCCGTAAACATCCTTTTCTAATCAGTCTTAATGTACTTATGTGTAGTTTATTTGTTCAGCGTCTGCAATACAATGTCTGGCAATAATTCATGCGCTCCGTCAAAGATAGTAATATCCACGTTTTTGTATTCTTTTTTGAAGATAATTTTCCTATTCCCGATTTGTCCGTAATTATTTAATGGCGTCTGTTTTTCTAAAAGATGAACTATCTCACAGTCATTTACATATTGAGAACTATCTGAACAATTTATATCGATTAATATTTTGTTGTAAAAATTTATGGATTGGGTAATAGGGACAGAACCTTGTATTCCATCATATACTCCTGCATATATTTTTAGTTTGGTAGTTGATAGTTTTTGAGTTGGAGTTTCCCAATAGATAGGCGATTTTGATTTCGCATCAATTTCGTTTAATTGCCCATTCAAACTATTAGTGCATATCAAAATATCTTTCCAATAATTTAAGTGTCGTATCTTTGTTTGGTGATACCACCAATAAATATCAGAGATTGGACACCACACAGAAAACTCAGCAATATTATGTTTTGATTTCATAAAACTTGCTAATGCCGCATGTCCACCCCCACTTACGCCGATAACATATATCTTATCTTTATCGCAGTTGAAATTAGCCAGAGCAAAGTCAATAGCATCGTCTATATCTTGTATTGCTAAATTACTAGCGCAAGCTTCAACATTCTTGTTTGAACCTCTAAAATCAGGGTGAATGTAATTCCAGTTCTTTTCTTTTACCTTATTTGCTAATTTGTCGTATTCTTGATAATCACTACTCCACTGATGAAGACTGACAACCAGAGGTTGGGGTGTTTTTGCTGTTGACTGGAAAACATACGCTTTTTGAATTGAAGAGTCTTTAGTCGATTTAATATTTACGACATGAAAATCTTCTGCCCATTTCTCCGCTTGTATACACTCAAATGGGATATAAGTAATTATTTTGGGGATATAACTTCTTTCTTTATACCCTACTAATAATAAAAGGAGCATAATTAACATTGCTACAGCACTGAATAGTAGTTTCTTTCTCATAATGGTGATTTTTAAGTTTCTTCGGTTATATCTGTCATAAGGTTACTTTACCATTATCCAGAATATCTTTAGTCAGTTTCTGTAAGCAGAGTTTAGTAATACTATCATTCTTTAATTGATTACCATTATGTTTGAGTATATCGGTAAACTTCTCTTTTAGGAGATGAAGCTTCAGTACAGGTTTATCGGAGTTAATGGAAAATTTTTCTTCAAATAGTACTTCGCCGTTTCGTTCTCTTGCTACTTTCATTTCGCCTTCTTTTCCTCCTTGGGATTGGAGCCGAAAAGTCATGATTATTTCGTTTATCATACTACCAAAGTTTAATGTTATAGCATAGAAAACTTTGTAGGGTTAATTCGTATATAATTACCACCCTAATTGCTTTACGATACAAATATGCAGTTTATACTAAAAATATCCTCTTCCACTTTGTAACCGTATTTCTGCTTAATTTAAAATGTTTGGCCAGCTGACTATTGTTCAGTTTATGCTTTTTTTGATAATCAAGAATTTCAAAAATAGTCTGTTTATCATAGGATTTGAATTTTTGATTTTCAGATAACCTATCAAAAAATATAATATTATTAACTTTTAAAACATCGGATAAAGACATTGTTTCTTTTGATAGATATCGTTTTACAAAGTCCAATTTATCCGGACATTTAGACGCTATGAAATCATGATAAATCCTTTTATAGTTGGGACCTGCATTTATTGTCTGTACTTGCTTATCCATTTATTCAATGTTGATTTGGGAATTCTGTATTGATTGATGATTTCTACAGGAGTTTTCTTTTTATTTATTAAAAGCTCCAATATAAAGTCTATAATTTCCTTTGTATATAAACTTTTCCGGAACTGAGGCAGTTTTGATTTCACTCCATTTTTATTTTGTCTGGCGACAGGAGCATATAAGATCAAATGATTGGAATAGAGACGAAAAAAGTCGTATTTCAATAATTTTGACCATTTTAGAAGTACATCCACATCCAATGATTTCATAGAATACATTTCCAGAATCTCATTTTCTGTTGAATGTAAGAATCTACAGATTCTGCTCATATCAATATCCTGTTCATTTACATACTCACGTACCAAAGTACCAATATGAATATCTTTCAAATTTTCCATCTTAAACTCATTTATCTATCTTCAAAAAACAACATCCTTTATAAGAAGTATGTTCCCGATCTTTCCTTTACCAAATTGTTAGCTATATTTCCTAAAAGTTGTCGGGTTTCATTCTCACTACAAAAAGTAATATCAATATTTTTTCTTAATAACTTCCCTGAAGAATTTGAAAAAAGAATGATAAGGTATTTTCGAAAGGTCCGTTCCTTTATTTCTATCCTTACAATTTTTTTTTGTGGCATTTCAAAAACTGATTTTTTTTTCCCTCTTGAAAACCATTGATAACTTTTAATAGAAATCATCTGCCCGGAATTCTCATATTCAAATACAAACTGGTTTTTTAACAGTCCATACACTAGTACCAGGAAAGCTATCAGGAAAAAGATTCCTGAAAAAAAAGTAGACCTCAAATACATGAGAATAGTAATAGTCAAAAAAAGCAGTGTTGATACCACTAACTGAAAAGCTATATAATGACTTACTCTTTTCTTATTGTTTATTTTCATTACCCTTCAATTATTAAAATTGTCTGTTCTTATTTATTTTCCATCCATATAACTTTGAAACCGATACATTTTTCTGCCGAAATTCTAAAAGTTTAGCAGTAATAATAGACTAATGTCTAATAATCAATATCCGTTCAATCCAATATATTTGCTGTAAATGATATTGTGTCAATCCCTATACTTCCGGTGGAAAAAGAATGCAGACAGATATTCTACAGCCCCGCTGTTTAAGGTGCAATCTTTGCGATTTTAATCACACCTAGTTTTTCTTCATATTCGCTTACTTATTGTTTATCTTTTGTTTTTTCAGGCAAAAGTTATTTTAATCAAAAATTTAATCATTAAAATCTATCATTTAATTAAACAAAGAAATTAAAATCACAAATAAGTGAAATATAATCTGAATTTTCCCGCTAAATTACCTGAGTAAATAATTCACTAAAACCATTAAAATAAAGTAACAAATTCATACCCCAAATATCTGATAACATTGACAAAATATAAAATAATTACTGTAAAGATAGATCACTGATTTTGTCATTTTTCATCTGACTCATTGTAGTATATAAATGTCATTTAATTCTTTAAACAATGATTAATTTTTACTACATTTATATTAAATGAATGGAGTAAACACAAATGCACTAACTACTTTAACTTATACCAATGTTTTTTAAAGCATTCATATTGCTATTACTATTCTGGGCACAACTTTGTTATAGCCAACAAGCAGCCTCTGTATGGTATGACACGGACAACGGACTTCCCCAGAATAGTGTAAAAGATATTACCAAGGATAAAGACGGGTTTATTTGGTTGAGTACAGAAAATGGTCTGGTGCGCTATGATGGATATAATTTTGTAACCTATAATCATCTTAATCTTAAAAACAACAGATTTTCTGTATTTTTTGGAAATATTGAAAAAGATTCCATTTATAATTTTTCAGCTTATACTGAAAACATAGTTTTACTTAACAAAAGAAACGTAAGCATTTTACATCATCAGAACAATTATATAAAAAGAGTATTGCATGAAAGCAATTTATATGGATTATTTGTAAAAAATGGAACTCAGGAAAAAACAGATCATCAAGACGTCTTCATTTATTTTGATACCAAGCACTCTTATCATCTATTTAATAATGGAACTATACAGTATAATGATAAAACGATAGCCCCCATAAAGGAACTTCATGAGCATTATATAAGCCATACTTTTTGCTTGGGACAAAATATCTTTATCATTTCCAGGATATTAAAAAAGATCATCAGAATTTCGTCAGGAAAAGTTGATTACCTGAATAGTTCAGAGATTTTCTTTCAGAATAATGTTAAGGTATACTGGAGCCAAATCAACAATCAATGTTTTATCCTTCATGATAATATTTTGTACAAAGTTTCCTATCAAAACAATGGAATCGGTTTAAAAAAGATGTTCCATTATGACCTTAACGAAAATTCTTTAGCTTCTGTGTATCATGATGAGATTAATAATAAAGTATATCTGGGAACATTATCAGACGGGCTGGATGTAGTGAAATTCAATAATTTTCATGTAGCCAACCGATCAGATAAATCCTATGAAAATATTTTTTATTCTGTACTTCCTTTTAAGGATGATAAAGTAATTACTTCTTCAGGAGATGTTTACAATGAAAACGGACTGATAAAGCAGTATCATTTTAATACAACAAGCAAATATTTTTTGTTTTATGACAACAATAAAAATATTCTTGTTCAAAACGGTACTTCATTACTCCGTTTTTTCAGAGATTCCGATTATTCAAGAAGTGAATCTCTGGGTTTTACGAAAACAAGGCCTTATGTTTTAAGTATCAACCCCTATTATGTTATAATGTTTCATCTGCATTCATTACAATCTAAGCTCATCTTCTATAAGGATTCTGGTTTTAAAAATCCTTTTTTACAGCTTTCCATTCCTAATATTGTCACTACCATACAGGAACTTGGATATAATCAATGGCTGGTAGGCACCAGAGATGCCTTGTATCTAATAGAGGGACCGTCGTTTAGCCCCAAAAAAATTTCTACTAAACCACTGCATATAAGAGAAATAACAAAAACAATGGGTGGACATTTTTGGATCATGACTCAGGGAAATGGTTTCTTTCTATATCAAAAAGGCCAACTCATTAAAATGCCCGAAGATAAAAACGGATATCTTTCATTTCCACATACTATTCTGGAAGACAAAAACGGTTTTCTCTGGATCAGTACCAATAATGGTCTATTCAAGATACTGAAAAGCAGTCTGCTGCAATATTCTAAAGACAGAATGACTTTACCCAACTATTACCGATACAGCAAAGAAGACGGTTTTAATACCAATGAATTCAATGGAGGAAGTTCTCCCAGTGCTGCAATTCTCCAAAATGGAAATTTTGTGTTTCCTTCTATCAAAGGTCTGGTATTTTTTGATCCTGAAAAAATAAGAAGCTATTATCCTAAAAACTTCTTTCTGGAACGTGTGATATTTTATGATTCAAAAAGCAGTATAAAAGAGGGGAAGATTAATCTGGAAAACAATTTTTATAAAGCAGCCATTTTAATAGATGTTCCTTATTATGCTAACAGAACTAATTTGGTTATCGATGCAAAACTGAAAGGTTGTAAGAATGAAAATTGGGAAAGAGTGGGCAGTGACGGCAAATATTATATTGCAAATCTGGAACCGGGCTACTATCAGCTTATAGTAAGAGTATTGGCTTCTCCCAAAGGAAAATACATCTATAAAACAATTTATATCAATGTGAAATACTTATTTCACCAAACACTTATTTTTAAATTCTTTATTGTTTTACTATTGGTTTTGATTGTGTTTACACTCTTTAAAATAAGAATTAAAAGGCAGGAGCAGAAAAAGAGAGAACTTGAAAGAATTATTGCAATAAGAACCCGGAAACTATCAACAGCAGTTTCAAAATTGGAATATACCAAAGAACAGCTCCGAAAAGAGAGTGTACAGCAGAAAAAACTACTGGAGACAATAAGTCATGATATCATTACTCCTATCAAATATTTATCCATTACAGCCCAAAAGTTGTATGAAACTGACGAACATGACCGTTACATACAAAAAAAATATTTCGAAAGTTTCTACACCTCTTCAGTAGAGTTTTACAATTTCGTAAAAACTCTGAAGGAATACGCTGAGATTTATAATATTTCTGAAAAAAATGAGATTTATAATATTTATGAGGTAGTAGAAGCTAAAAAAGCTCTTTTTGAAGCTGCAGCAAAAGAACAAAACAATCGTATTATCAACACTATTAAAGATCCTACTTACTCAAAAAACAATCAAAATGTAATCGCTGTTATTATCCATAATCTCATAGACAATGCGGTTAAAAATACCACCAATGGAATCATAGAACTTTCTACTAATGAAGATAGCAGAAACTTTTTCCTGGAGATAAAAGATACGGGTAAAGGAATGAGCAAGGAACAAATGACCTATTATGAAAAACTTCAGGATAATATTGAAAATGAAAAACTGGTTTTACAAAAATACAGTTTAGGATTACATCTTATTCTTCAGCTGCTCATGATGAT
>CBFQYI010000048.1:0-15099 GCA_965720825.1 uncultured Chryseobacterium sp.
ATTTCTCAGAAATTTTCCGGCCTCCTGTCTTTCATCATTGAAATAATAGCGGTCTGCCTGAAAGAAACACTGCGCTTTATTCCATTGCAAAAGGCTTCTTACAAGTTTTTCTTCTACCGGAGTAAAGGCATTGAAACCACAAAAAATAAATTCTTCTTTGGTATTTTTCGCAAAATCGACAATCCTGGCTTTAGCAGCCTCATGAATCATTCCGGAAGTTGCCCAGTTTTTTTCCTGTAATCTCTCCTTGAGTACAGGGAGAAAGACGTTCATATTCTGCCAGAAATTAAGAAACTTTTTTCTTGGGACATCATCATCTTCTCCAAGGTCCTGAGCCCATTCTTTGATCCTTTCCTCATCAAACATATACTCCAGAACCGCCTTATCGCTATCCGAAAATTTGAGAATATCATCCCAATCCTTCTGTAAGGTGGGAAACCATTTCAAAAAATCAGAAAAATCATCTCTTGGAATAAGGTTCAGGCTTCGGTACACATCAAAAGAGAAAAGCCACAATGGAATTCCCTGAATAGTCTGATGATCCGCTATTATATTGATGAGCTCCTCGATGGTAAAAAAGTTGGGTAAAAACCCTGAATAATTATTTTCCTCCAGAATCTGTCTGATAAACACAATGGGACGTTTTCCGGGCAGAATGATATTAAACGCAGAAAGGTCAGTGTTTTGTGCTAGCAGTTCGTGGATGATCTTATTGAGGAATTTCAAAGGGTTTGGTAGCTTTTTAAGTTGTCTAGTTGTTCGGAAATTGACTGATTATATTCGGTCTGTTTTTCTTTATCAATTCCATGACGGGTTTCTCTGTCATAAGCCATCTGGAAATTTTTATAATCAACGGATATCCCGTCATAAATTGCTTTGAAATATTTGTTATAGTCCCCTGAATTTTTAATTTTTTCAGCAACTGCTTTTCTGAATTTTCTCACAAATAATTCTGCAATATCAAAGTGCTTTTGCTCATGAAGAAGAATATAGTCATCCATTCTTTTAACATCTTTCCAGGATTTATCTTCATGAAACAGTGTTTTAATGGTAATTGTAACCGGCGCCTTCGGATCGGAAGATTTTGCAGAATAAAATTCCCAGCCACAATGGGTGTAAGCCGCTACATCAGGATTCTTTTTCTTGTTAACAGGGCTTTTAAAGTTATCCCACGTTAATTTTTTGCCTTCTTCCCAGATAATTTTCTGTCCGGATACAGCCTGCGCTGTCAATAAACATAATACAAAAGTCAATTTCATTATTCCACTACAATTGTTTTCGTGATCCAGTTATTTCCTCCATTCCAGAATTTAAAAGTATAAGTACCTTTTCTTTGAGGACTGAAGTTGATTTTATTCGCTCCCACATAATTCCCTTGCGTACAAGGTCCGTTGGTAATATATTTGTAAGAAGTAACTGTTCTTTCCAGATTGGAATTGTAAACATAATCATATCCGTAAAAACCCTCACAATGAGACGGATAAGTGGAATACGTTTTGATGCTCTGTATGGCAAAGACATCCATGGTATCATTGACAATTTTTACGCTGTCTATTTTGATTTTACCAATAGATTCTATGGTATGATAATCATCATCATTACACGAAACCAGAAGCACGCCCAACACGAATACTGAAAACCCAATATTTAAAAGTTTTTTCATAACCTTTACTTTTCTGATTATTAACAAATATTAGCAAAAATTATTCCTTATTCACATAAAAAATCAGGAATTAAAATTACCTTTTGATACATAAACTACTTTCTTAGTATCAAAAAATTCTTCATCAAAATAGTGTTTAAGATTGAAAATTTCACATTTAAGCCCGGCAAGCTCTTCAGCAAGATCACCGCCTTTCAAATATAAAATTCCGTTATGTTTAGGGTTAAACTGTTCTTTTTCAAATTTCCCCTTTAACCATCTTAAAAATTCAGGCATTTGAGTTACCGCTCTGCTGACTACAAAGTGGAATTTTTCTTTAAGCTTTTCTGCTCTTCCATGGATAGCCGTTACATTGGTCAATCCTACTCCATCTGCTACAGCCTGTACCACACTGATTTTCTTGCCAATAGAATCAATCAGGGTAAATTCTGTTTCAGGAAAAAGGATCGCCAGAGGAATACCTGGAAAACCACCTCCGGTTCCGATATCCAAAACTTTGGTTCCCGGTGCAAATTCCATCACTTTTGCAATTCCCAACGAGTGAAGAATATGCTTTTCATACAGTGATTCCATATCTTTTCTGGAAATTACATTGATCTTTTCATTCCATTCATTGTACAGACTTTCCAGTTTTGAGAACTGTTCTTTCTGTTTTTCAGTAAGATCCGGGAAATATTTTAATAGTAACGATGCAGACATGTGAATTATTATAAAACGCAAAAATAAGTTTTATTTCTCTTGTATTCAAATCTACTTTTCCCGATCCGGCTGTAAATTCTGGTTTCCAGCAAAATCCATCACTTTGCAATTCCTGGTATGACAGGTACACTCAGGTTTCCTGACGGGCTCACACTCTGTACAGCAAAAATATAATTGTCTTTCGAAAGTGGAATCTTCATAGAAAGTTCAGTGGTGAATATTTTTTTCTGCCATACCGGACTGTCTGTTTCCCTTGCCAGTATATAATATCCTGCGGGGATTCCGGATTTTGGCTTTTCCCAATGTAAAGTTGTTGAATTTGTAAGCTCTTTCACATCCATTTCAACTTTCTCCGGTTTCGAGGTAGATTTTGCAAGGCTTGCCAATACGGCAACATTGGCTGCGACATTCTTTTTTAGATATTTGAAATCTATAAACTCAGGAAGATCACCATACTGCTTATTGTTTTCAATTCTTATGTCCTGATGCTGATGATCGTAATTTTCATAATATTCGGTCAGCCTTACAGAAGGGAATCCGTTATTCACAAAGCTGGTATGATCTCCTCCACGCAAAAATCTGTCATTTCTATACATCAGCTTAATCTCCAATCCTTTGACATATTGTTCTGTAATTTCTTTGATATAACGAGCTAATTGCCTGGATTCACTATCATTTTCAAAACCAAGATTTCTGACTATCATTGCCTTTTTATCAAGATCTTTGTAAGGCAGACCTTCGCTGAATACACGAAGCATACGGGTGTTGATCTCTCCTGTTTCTCCTGCTTTAGGGTTACCGATCATATCGTTATTCAAAACAGCTTCCAGTTGCCCATTTTCTCTTTTAATTTTCTCAGCCAATTGCTTAGAACCTAACAAAGATTGTTCTTCTCCCGAAAAGGCCACAAAAATGATAGATGCAGGAAACGAAGATTTGCTCAGTATTCTCGCAGATTCTATCACAGCACTTACTCCACTGCCGTCATCATTGGCACCAGGTGCTTTGGAAGTTCTGTTCATCACATCAGTAACTCTTGAATCCAGATGCCCTCCGATCAGGAAAATTCTCTTATCATTCGGATCTGTTCCTTTCAGAAAAGCAACAGCATTTCCAAGGTTTACTATTTTATCAATTCGTTTTCCATCCGGCTGAATATCTTCCTGTTGTAGATATACTTCCATTCTTCCACCCGAATTTTTAGCATAATCATTGAATTTTTTGATGACCCAATTTCTTGCTGCACCTATTCCTTGCTTAGAATCATCTATCGAACTTAAGGTATGTCGGGTTTCAAAGCTTACCAACTTGCCGATATATGATTTTAATGAGTCTTCATTCACCTGCGAGACATATTTTTTAACCTCATCATCTTTTGAGTGCTTCTGAGAAAAAACAGTACAGGAAATCAGTAATAAAAAAACGGAATATTTCATAGGCAGATCTTAGATTGTTAAAGATACAAAACCCTACGCTGCAAAATCATCCCTTATGAGAAATTATTTTAATCTCTTTCAGTAAGTTTAGTGCCATTTTCAACATTTCCCCGCATTGAATATCTTCTTCGCCGAATTAAGTTTTTTTGTTAAAATAAGATTAAAATCAATCCTATACATCAAAAGAAAAGATTTTTATAAGCTAAAAGAAGATTTGACCAAAACCTGACAAAAATCTTTAAAGTACCCCTACTTTTATTACCTCTAAAAGACGTTTTTATTATATATTTGTTAAAATTCAAAAAAATACAATGGATAAACTTTCAGATAGAGTAAAAAGATTAGGATACTCCCAGACATTTGTAATGTCAAATAAAGCCAGAGAAATGAAAGCCAGCGGAATAGATGTGATCAGCTTAACTCTTGGCGAACCGGATTTCGATGTTCCGGACAATATCAAACAGGCAGCATTCGATGCCATCAATCAAAATTACAGCCACTATTCTCCTGTTCCGGGATTTCTGGAACTGCGTGAGGCTATTGCATATAAATTAAAAAGAGATAATAATCTGGAGTACAAACCTACCCAGATTTGTGTTTCCAATGGAGCTAAACAGGCTATTATCAATGTTCTTGCAGCCATTATCAATGATGGTGATGAAGTTCTGCTTCCTGCACCTTATTGGGTAAGCTATGATGAAATGGTAAAAATGATGGGTGGAACTTCTGTAATGCTTCCTACCTCTTATGTTACCGATTTCAAAGTGACTGCCGAACAGCTTGAAGAAGCTATCACAGAGAAAACCAAAGCTGTACTTTTCAGCTCGCCATGTAATCCGTCAGGAGGATATTATACTTATGACGAATTAAAATCCATCGCCAAAGTAATTGCCAAATACCCTCAGATAACAATAATTTCTGATGAGATTTACGAATATATCAATTATGAAACGAATACCACTTCAATTGCTCAGTTTCCGGAAGTTTATGAACAAACAGCCGTAATCAACGGTATGTCAAAAGCATTTGCTATGACCGGATGGAGAATCGGATATTCTGCATGTCCGGAATGGCTGGCAAAAGCTTGTGAAAAAGTACAGGGACAGATGACCAGCGGCGCGAATACGGTAGCACAGAGAGCTTCTATTGTTGCCCTGAAAACAGATCCTTCCGAATACAGATACATGATTGATGCTTTCAAAAAAAGAAGAGATCTTGTCTATGAACTGATTAAAGAAATCCCAGGATTCAAAGTGGTCCTTCCAAAGGCTGCTTTCTATTTCTTCCCGGATATTTCGTACTATATTGGAAAAACCCTTGATGGAACAGAAATTAAAAACTCTGACGACTTTGCCATGTTCCTTCTGGAAAATGCGCATGTCGGATGTGTAGGCGGATTCTCTTTTGGAAGTCCTGAATGTATCAGATTCTCTTATGCCGCTTCTGAGGAAGATTTAAGAGAAGCTATGAAGCGAATTAAAAATTTATTGGAAAAATTCAATTAACAAATTAATAACCCCAAATAAAACACGACAGCAATGAATCTGTTAAAAAAACTAACCATCGCTACAAGTATTGCCGCTGCAAGTTTCGCAGGATATGCTTTTGGCCAGGATTTCCAATGGAAAGAAGCTACTTCCAATGGCTACAAGTATAAATATGTAACCAATGACCCAACTTCCGCAAGGTATTACACTTTGAAAAACGGACTAACGGTTATTTTGAGTCCTACCAATAAGGATCCGAGAATACAAACGTATATTGCAACAAAAGCTGGAAGCAAAACCGATCCTGCAGACCACACAGGTCTTGCCCATTATCTGGAACACATGCTTTTCAAAGGAACAAACCAGTTTGGATCTAAAGACTGGGCAAAAGAAAAACCTCTTTTAGACCAGATTGACGCTCTTTACGAAAAGTACAACCAGACCAAGGATGAGGCCAAAAGAAAAGAAATCTACAAAGAAATTGACAGGATTTCCGGAGAGGCAGCAAAATTTGCAATTGCAAATGAATACGATAAAATGATGGCTGGTATGGGAGCTGATGGTACCAATGCCTTCACTTCTTTTGAACAAACGGTATACACGGAAGATGTGCCTGCGAATGTTCTTGACAAATTCCTTGCTGTACAGGCTGAAAGATTCAGAGAACCGGTTCTAAGACTTTTCCACACAGAGCTTGAAGCGGTATATGAAGAAAAAAACAGATCTCTTGATGATGATGGAGATAAAGTTTTCGATACGATGTTTGCCAACCTTTTCCCTAATAACAATTATGGAAAACAAACCACCATCGGAACCATTGAACACCTGAAAAACCCTTCTCTGCATGCTATCAGAGAATATTATAACAACTACTACGTTCCGAATAACATGGGAATCATCATGTCCGGAGATTTTAATCCGGATGAAGTGATTGCAAAAATTGATAAGGCTTTCTCTTATATGAAGCCTAAAACAATTCCTGAATATAAAGTCGGACAGGAAAAACCTATTACCGCTCCGGTTGTAAAAGAAGTGGTAGGACCGAATCCTGAAAACGTAATGCTTGGTTTCAGATTTCCGGGAGCTTCTACCAAAGATGCCAGAATGCTGAACCTTGTTGGAAACATGCTTACCAACGGACAGGCCGGGTTAATCGACCTTGATCTGGTAAAAAAACAAAAATTACTTGGAGCTTACGCAGGTTCTTATGCTTTGAAAGATTATTCCGTTTTACTTTTACAGGGTAAGCCCACTGAAGGACAGTCTCTGGATGAAGTAAAAAACCTTCTTCTTCAGGAAATTGACAAATTAAGAAAAGGGGATTTTTCTGATGACCTTATCCAGTCTATCGTGAACAACGAAAAGAAAGGGATTATTCAGAAAGATGAAAAATATTCGTCAAGAGCAAGTATCCTGATGGATGAATTCACTTCAGAAGTTGACCACAAAGCATCGCTTGAGTATGTTGATGAGATTTCAAAACTGACGAAAAAAGATATTATGGATTTTGTATCCAAATATCTTCAGAACAATAACTACGTTGCCGTTTACAAAAGAAAAGGCGAAGACAAGAGTATTGTAAAAGTTGATAAACCAACCATTACACCGGTTTCGGTTAACAGAGAAGACCAGTCTCCTTTCCTTAAGAAGATTGATGAAATGCCTGAAAACCCTATCGCTCCGGTATGGTTGAATTATGACAAAGACATCGCTAAAAACAAATTAGCTGCTGTAGATGTACTTTCTGTAAAAAATACGGACAACGCTCTGTTCAGAATGTATTATCACTTTGATTCAGGAAAATGGAACAACAAAATACTTCCATTGGCAGCAGAATATCTTCAGTATTTAGGAACGAAAGAGAAATCTTCTGAAATCATCAGTAAGGAATTCTACAAACTTGCTTCAAGCTTCAATGTAAGTGCAGGAAACGAGGAAACTTACGTATCACTGGAAGGTTTAAATGAAAACTTTGATAAAACCATTTCTTTATTTGAAGATTTAATCAAAAACTGTCAGGCAGACCAGGCTGCTCTTGACGCTTATAAAGTTAGGTTGAAGAAAGCCAGAGCGAATGCAAAACAGAATAAAGGAGTTATTATGTCCGGGTTGAGAAGTTATGCTCAATATGGTGCTCAGAATCCTTTCAACAATGTACTAAGCGATGCTGAACTAGATGCATTAAAAGCAGAAGACTTAATTAATGTCCTTCATGATTTGTTCAATTTCAAGCACAAAGTACTGTATTACGGACCAAAATCAGGAAATGATGTGGTAGCAGCTTTGAAACCTATCCACAAACTTCCTGCAACCCTGAAAGATCTTCCTAAGTCTAAAACTTTCGCCCAGATCCCAACTGATAAGAACAAAGTATTATTTGCTCATTATGACATGGTACAGGCAGAAGTGTTCTGGGTAAGAAATTCTGACCCGTACAATGCATCCACTACTCCAACGGTAAGTTTATTCAACAACTATTTCGGAGGCGGAATGGGATCTATTGTATTCCAGACTATCAGAGAATCAAAAGCACTGGCTTATTCTACGTATTCTTATTTTGCCCTTCCAAGTAAGAAAACAGACAAAGACATGGTGATGGCTTATGTAGGAACACAGGCAGACAAATTCAATGAGTCTACAACGGCTATGAATGAGCTTTTAAATACCCTTCCAAAGTCTGAGCAGTTATTCGAAACAGCGAAAAGCGGATTGAAAAAATCAATTGCTTCTGAAAGAATTACTCAGGATGGAATCATCTTCTCATATCTGAAATCTCAAAAGCTTGGAAACAACTTTGATATGAGAAAGAATGTTTATGAACAGGCACCAAAACTGTCTTTCACAGACATCAACTCATTCCATGATAAGGAAATGAAAAACAAGAACTACACCTACTGCCTTGTCGCTTCTCAAGATAAAGTAAATGAGGCCGATATGCAGAAATTAGGCGAAGTAAAAAAACTTAATTTAACTGAAATATTTGGTTATTAAAATAAACAAAAAGCCCTGTTCTCAGGGCTTTTTTATTTAACAACACGCCAAAAACAATTATAGATTTTATTTATCGATTTTAGTTTGTTCGATAGATGAATCTTTTATATATTTGCATAAGAAATTTAAATATAAAAACAAAAAAATTATGTCTTTAGTAGGAAAAAAATTCCCAAATTTAACAATTGACGCAATGTCTGAAATGGGTGACGATTTAAGAATCAACATCCTTGATGAAGCAGTAAACAACCAGCAAAAAGTTCTTTTATTCTGGTACCCTAAAGATTTCACTTTCGTATGCCCTACTGAGCTTCACGCTTTTCAGGAGGCTTTAGGTGAATTCGAAAAAAGAAACACTAAAGTAATTGGTGCATCTTGTGATACTAACGAAGTACACTTCGCTTGGTTAAACACACCAAAAGATAACGGAGGAATTGAAGGAGTAACTTACCCACTTTTAGCTGATACTCACAGACAATTGGCTAACACATTGGGAATTGTTGATCAGGACTTCGAATATGATGAAGATGGAAATGAAGTTTTCACAGGTTCTAACGTAACTTACAGAGCAACTTACCTTATCGACGAAACTGGAAAAATCTTCCACGAAGCGGTAAACGATATGCCTCTGGGAAGAAACGTAAAAGAATTCTTAAGATTAATCGACGCTTACACCCACGTACAAAAGCACGGTGAAGTATGTCCTGCAAACTGGGAAGAAGGAAAAGATGCTATGAAAGCTGACAGAACTTCTACTGCAGAATACTTAGCGAAGAACTAATATAATGTGTTAATTTGAAAATGAGATAATTGGAGAATTATCAAAAATTATCTCATTTTCTTTTTTACAAAGCATTAACACATTTTCAAATTAACAAATTTTCAAATTACAATCATGTACACAGAATTAACCGAAGATACATTACAAAATATAGTGAACGACAATGAAAAAGTAGTTGTTCAATATGGCGCAACATGGTGCGGAAACTGCAGAATTATGAAGCCGAAATTCAAAAAATTAGCCTCTGAAAATGATTCTATCCCATTTTTATATGTAGATGCTGAAAAGCTTCCTGAAAGCAGAAAATTAGCAAAAGTAGACAACTTACCTACTTTCGCCATCTTTAAAAACGGAGAACTAGTGAACCAGGTTCAATCTAACCAAGCAGAAAGTTTAATTAACCTTTTTAACGAATTAGCATAATGAAATTACCCGTAATCAGACAGTTTTATCAGAATCAGACTCCTGAAAACCTTGAAAAAACATTAGAAGTACTGGAAAGTTTCTGCGAATTCAGAGGAACAAGCGAAGAAGATCTGAATGTTGCAGGAGAATTGATCACCAACATCTGCGGAGCTCTGGAAGTTCACGCGAATGTACAAAACGGAATGAGTGAGAAAGATGCTTTAAACTCTTTTGCTCAGAAGGTTCTAGGATCAATCGACAAATAACATCTTTCGATTATTTTGTAATCAAAAGAATGTAAAAACACAAACTATACAATACCTGAGGTTTTCCTCATTACTATACTTTTTTCTATTCTTTAAGAATCTTTTATTTCAACTATAAAATGTACTTCAAAGGACTTTTACAGGTCACATGAGGCTGGAAGTTGTATAAAAAAATGTGAAGAATAACCAATTAAAATCCCGGTGAGAATATCATCAGGATTTTTTGGGTTTTTGGTTTAAAACACTAATAACACAAATGTTTTTCACAAATTTCACAAATATTAATAGAACTGTTCAAAAATTATCTATCAAAAAAATATACTTAATCATCCGTGTCAATCTGTAGAATCTGTGGGATAATTATAAGTTTTGGCTAAAGCCGTTGAAAGGTAACCATAAAATACAAAACGGGCTAAAGCCCGTTCCTATTGATCCTATTAAAATGTATTAATCAGTGCTATTCGTGAAATCATTAGTGAACTTTGTGTTTAATTTTTTTAAAACCACAAGTAATACAAATATTCCTTCACAAATAGCACAAATAAATTACACACAATCATCCGTGTCAATCTGTGGAATCTGTGGAATCTGTGGGAGACTTATAAGCTTCAGCTAAAGCCATTGAAAAAGATTCATTTAAAATAAACGGGCTAAAGCCCATTCCTATTGATATTATTGAATTCGTGTTATTCGTGAAAACATTAGTGACATTTGTGTTTAAATTTTGTGTTCAAATAATAAAAAATCCCGATGAAGAATCACCGGGACTATATTTTAAAGCTAAGAAAACTTATCAATTAGCTTCTTCTATTCATCAAAATACTCAGAATGTACCAGAATAAAAGCATAATTGAAGCAAAAAGCTGCAATGCCGCTCCTACATACTGATTCGTTCCATAGGAATCTTTTAATTTGCTTGTCTGATATAGAATGGTAGCTGACGCTAAAATCACCATTCCAACAGAGAACCACAATCCAAGGTTAAAACCGAAGATCATCCCTCCTACAATCAGTCCGATTGAAATAAACCCACCGATTACAATGATATTTCTCAAGAAAGAAAAATCTCTTTTAGAAGTGAATGCTACTGCAGAAATCCCTGCAAACATAGCAATCGTTAAAGTAGCAGCCTGGAAGATTACATTGGTACCACCTGTCATATTGGTTGCAATAAAGAGCAGAGGTAAAAAGATAATCGCTTCCAGCAAGATATAAAAACCAAGTCCCATATATTGGGTAGATTTACTTTGCGAAAGTGACCATTTGGAAGCTAAAACCGAAGCTAGCCAGAAAACTCCGATAATCAAAAGCCAGATATACCTTTGGCTAAACATCATCGCAATAAGTTCTGCCGGAACAGTTTTCAATAATATCGTTTCAACTCCAATAAATGCAAGAATAGATAAAGCAACATGCAAATATGTCTTCTTGTAAAAACTCGCCTTCTCCACGTCCGAAGAATGAGCGACTAAAACATCTGTCATCATAGTTAATATTTTTTAGTTAATCGAAAATAATTTCATCTATTTCGCAGGCAAAACACCCAGGATTTTACCATCATCTTCAAATACTGCTGTAATTGCCTCTTTCGAAGATGATTCTCCTGCATATTTATATTTAATACTTGGATGATTAGTGCCGTCCATCGTTTTATAATACCCAGCTTTTAAGATTTCAAGCTTTTTATTGGGATCAATACCATCTTTGACTTTTTTAAGAACATCATCCGTAACAATTTCCTTTACCTTATCAGAAAGTAATCCATCAATGATGGTACGGTCAGAAGCCTGTAAAGCCCCAACAAACTTCAGGAAGTTATCGTTATACAAACTAATCTTCTCCTTGCTTATACTAGCCTGCTGCTCTTTTTTGGGACTGTTTTCGACCTTTGCACCTGTTACTTTCTGTGCAAAAATCAACTGTCCGCCCACGAGGGCAAGTCCCAGCAATAATTTTTTCATAGTATTCATTTTTGTTCTGGTGAAATAAGTGATGGAAGATACGAAAATCAGACCAGTTCTAAAAATTTCATTGTATCTACATTATCTGCATAAGTATCAAGGCCTGGGTTTTGTGCTTCACCAAACGGAATCGCATTCAGTCCCAACTCTTCTTTTGCCACTACACACTGGATATTTTCTTCATTTTCTGTAATAAAGCTTTTCACATCATCCAACGATTCATATCTGCTGAAATTGATTACGGAAAGCGGACTGAATAGTTTATCATCCTCTTTCAGCATTACAAAATTATTATCCCAGAATTTATCCTGATTTAAAAGATAAACCGCTCTGTTATAGTCATAATTGTTGGCATATTTGTTATGATTGATAATATCCTGGAATCCTAAAAAGTTTTCAAACAACCTGTCAATCACAAAATCCTGCGGAATGAAAATTCTCGTCACATTTCTGCATCCTAATCCAAAATACTGGAAAATATCTTTTGCCAGAAGCTGTAACTCTTCAATCGTTTCATCCCCTTTCAACACCGCAACGGAAGTCCTGTTTTTACGGATAATATTTAAATGATTTTTAAAATAATATTCCAGATATCTTGCTGTATTATTACTTCCGGTAGCGATAACCGCATCAAAATTTTCTAATCTTTCTACAAATTCAAAAGCTACATTACCATTAGAAAATTTATTCCATTTCTTTAATAAAAACGGAATCATATACTTATCCTTTGAAGAAAGCTTGATTACCGGGATGTGATTGCTTAAAACAACAGACATGACATCATGAAATCCTACCAAAGGAATATTTCCGGCTAAAATGAGTCCAACTCTTTTAGAAATTTTAGATGTTGAATAATTTCCAATCCATTTTTTGATATTTTCTTCAGTCAGAAGATCTGTCCATTGCTGTAAAGCAAATTTCTGATTATCAATGGTAAACCACGGATTCTCTATTTCAGATCTTTTTAATAATAATTCAATATCAGAATCATCTTCATTGTGATCTTCTGGTTTCTTAGCTAAAAACGCTTTTATATAACCACTTAATTTAATAAGTCCTAAAACTTGATTTTCGGTATTCATAATTACTTTAAAATTGGGTAAAATTTTGTAATTTTGTGCAAATTTAAAAAAAATTAGCGATGGCTATTAAAATAACTGATGAATGCATTAACTGTGGGGCTTGCGAACCGGAATGCCCAAACAATGCAATATATGAAGGAGCTGTAGATTGGAAAGCTTCTGACGGTACGGCTCTTCAAGGTACGATTACGATGCCGTCGGGACTTACTGTAGATGCCAATTCACCACAGGAACCTGTAAGTGATGATGTCTACTTCATTGTAACAGATAAATGTACAGAATGTAAAGGATTCCACGAAGAACCTCAGTGTGCAGCGGTATGCCCTGTAGACTGCTGTGTGCCTGATGAAGATCACGTAGAATCTGAAGAAGCTCTTCTTAATAAAAAAGCATTCTTACACGGCGAATAAAAAATTCCGTCTCATCATCTGTGAGGCGGTTTTTTTGACCCAAAATCCAATTAAATCAAAATAAAGCAGAAGGATTGCAAGTCCCGAAGCACCCAAAAAATAAAAATATGAACAAAAAGCACAACTTCAGCGCAGGACCATGTATTTTACCACAAGAGGTATTTGAAAAATCAGCACAGGCTATCCTTGACTTTAATGGTATTGGATTGTCTCTTCTTGAAATTTCTCACAGAAGCAAGGATTTCGTTGCGGTAATGGACGAAGCGCGTGCCATTGTAAAAAGATTGATGAATCTTGGTGATGATTATGAAGTACTTTATTTAGGAGGTGGTGCCAGCCTGCAGTTTGCAATGGTTCCTTACAACCTGATGAAAGTAGGAGGAAAAGCAGCTTACCTGGATACAGGAACATGGGCAGCCGGAGCTATTAAAGAAGCAAAAAAAGTAGGAACAGTAGATGTATTAGGTTCTTCAAAAGAAGAAAACTATTCTTTTATTCCTAAAGATTATATGGTAGGTGCAGAATACGATTATTTTCACTGTACTTCCAACAACACCATTTATGGAACTCAAATGAAATCTTTCCCTGAAGTAGATACACTGATGGTATGTGATATGAGTTCTGATATTTTCTCAAGACAACTGGATTTCTCTAAATTTGACCTGATCTATGCCGGAGCTCAGAAAAATATGGGACCTGCCGGAGTTACTTTAGTGGTTATCAAAAAAGAAATTCTTGGTAAAACAGGAAGAGAAAATATGTTCTCTATTCTAGATTATTCTCAGCATATTGCTAAAGAATCCATGTACAATACTCCACCGGTATTCCCTGTATATGCTTCTTTACTTACCCTTCAGTATCTTGAAAGAAACGGAGGAATCGCTGCTGCAGAACAAAGAAACGAAGCTAAAGCAAAGCTTTTATACGATGAAATCGACAGCAACCCGTTATTCGAAACTTTCTGTGTAAAAGAAGACCGTTCTCTCATGAATGTTTCTTTCAGAATTACAGACGAAAGCAAGAAAGAAGAGTTCGACAACGCATGGAAGGCTGCAGGTATCAGCGGATTAAACGGACACAGAAGCCTGGGCGGATACAGAGCTAGTTTATACAATGCCTTACCTATCGAAAGTGTACAGGTTTTGGTGAATGTAATGAAGTCAATAAAATAGCTTATATTAGGCGATCGAAAAATAAAAGGATATCAGACAAAAGATATCGGATAACAGACCTCAAAATCTAACTTCTGACATCTTCAATCTAACATCAATAAAATAACTCATGAAAGTTTTAGCAAACGACGGAATTTCAAAAGCAGGAGAAAATACTCTAAAAGAAGCCGGAATTGAAATTCTGGACAATAGAGTGGCTCAGGATCACGTTATTAATTTTATCAACGATAATAATGTGGACGTTCTTCTGGTAAGAAGTGCAACGAAAGTAAGACAAGATTTGATTGATGCATGCCCGGGCCTTAAGATTATCGGAAGAGGCGGTATCGGAATGGACAATATTGATGTAGAATATGCCAAAAGTAAAGGCATTAAAGTAATCAATACTCCTACAGCATCTTCAAAATCAGTGGCAGAACTGGTTTTCGGACACTTCATTTCATTGGCAAGATTCCTTCACGAATCTAACAGATTGATGCCTCTGGAAGGAGAAACTCATTTCAATGCCATGAAAAAGTCATTCAGCAATGCGTATGAACTTTCAGGAAAAACATTAGGAGTAATCGGCTTTGGAAGCATTGGCCAGGAAGTCATAAAGATAGGAATCGCTTTAGGAATGAAAGTAACCGTTCTGACAAGAAGCCCGAAAACAGAAGTTCTTACGCTGAATTTCTTCAACGGACAGTCCGTGAACTTTGAAATCACTTCCACCAATGATATGGATGCATTCCTTAAAGATGCGGATT
>CBFQYI010000049.1:0-15034 GCA_965720825.1 uncultured Chryseobacterium sp.
CTTTGAATACAGGATTTGTGAATGGTTCTGCCTACGCAGATTATACAAAAGGAAAGAATAATTTTGGAATGGAATATTCCCTGAATCTTAGAGATTATAATGACAGAAGGGTCAATAGTATCTATGACTATCAGCTTAACGGGAAGCATTACCGGTCTGATGAAAATAGAAAAGACCATTTCGGATATACTTTCCAGAATATTGCGTTACGGTATACCAGACTTGTTCCTGATGACTACGCTTTTCAGGCTAAACTGAATATGGATATTTTCAGCAGGTTTTCAAAAGGAGTGGGGCAGAGTGTTTTTACTGAAGATAATCTGAATGAAGAGCACAATATGTTCAAAAATAATGGTTCAGATTATGTGATTCCTAAGCTGGATCTTTATTATTCTAAAAAGATTGGCGAAAAAGATGAGCTGAGTATTAATGTTGTAGGTTCTCATTACACTACCAATAGTACAGAAACGGCCAGAGAATGGATTGTAGATTCAGGATTATCTGTATATAATAATGATATGGTATTGAAAGCAAAGCAGACGAGTCTGGTGGGAGAACTGGCGCATATCCATGATTTCACAGCAGGGAAACTTTCATCCGGATACCGTATTTCAAGGTCTTCTATTTCCAATGATCTGAATAATCTTGCCGGATATTCCCAATACAGTGTCAATTATCTGGAACAGTATATTTACACCGAATTTTCCGGAAAAATGGATAAATTCAGTTATCGTATTGGAGCTGGTCTTACCAATATTCACAACAAAAGCGCAGAAAATACTTTTGATGAATGGACTTTTACTCCAAAGGTTATTTTAGCTTATCAGATAAAAGGAAATCAGAACCTTCGCTTTACAGCAAGCTATAATCCGGTAAGTCCCTGGAGTAACGCTTTAAGCAGTAATGTGGTGCAATTGGCTCCTAATATTGTGCAGAGAGGAAATCCTTTTTTACGATCTCAGCAGGTATTTTCTAATAACCTGACCTATTCTTTTAATAATAAGTATTTTGATTTTAATGCAGGTTTATTTTACCGATATACCAACAGAGTGATCAACCAGTACTACGTTCAGGATGAGGTATTGAATGGATATGCACTGACTTACGAAAACGGAAAAAATGCGCAGAGATATGGAGCTCAGTTAACAGGATCTTATAAGCCTTTTGGGAATAGTCTTCTTGTTATCAAAGCTGTGATTACACCCACTTCTGAAACGGTAAGAACAAGTAAAGGTGCTTTGATAAAAAATAATTATTTAGGAAATTACTTCTCGCTTTCTTCAGAATATAAATCCTTCTCCGTTCAGTATCAGTTCAATATTCCGGTGTATAGTCTCAATGGAGCATTCCTTAATACGAATGAAAATCAGAATAATATTTTTGTGAGCTATAAGCATAAAAACTGGACATTTTCTACAGGAATGTATTGGATAGGAATGCCTTCAGAATATAAAACGAAAAGTTTACCGGAAAGCCTTGTAGATTATAAAATTCATACACAGATTATGAACAATAAGTCCATGTTTGTATTGGGACTGAGTTATGATTTCTCAAAAGGAAAAAAGACAGAAATTCAGCGAAAGCTTAATAATGAAACTGCTCCTGCAGCTACTTTTTAAAAGTTGGTTTTAGGTGGGAAGAGGGAAGCTGGAGGATGGAGGATGGGAGTTTATATTGTGCAGATGATCATAGAAGATTTTATTTATTGAAAAAATAGAATAAATTAAACTCTATTTATTCTTAGACTAAAATAGCTTGCAATCTCCAACATCCGGCTTCATTACAAAAAAAAATCCCGCTCGTTGGAGCGGGGATTTTTTTATTATTTCTTGATGAATTTTGTATTCTTTGTTTCTGCAGCATTTTTTCCACTGATCTCAATGAAATAAGATGCTGGCGGAAGATCTGAGATCTGTATGTTTCCAGATTTTACATCTGAAGTTTTAACCAGTTTACCATCCAGACTGTAAATATTTGCTTTAGAATAATTATCCGTATTTCCTTTGAAACCGATAAAATCCTGAGCAGGGTTTGGATAAACCACTAAGTTTTCTTTTTTCACTGCATTGTTTACGGCCAGGAATGTTTCACTTAATGCAAATGTAGTTTTTACATTCTGATTGATGCTCAACAGTGGAATGCTGATGTTTCCGCTTGTAGAATTAAGCAGTGCATATCTGTGAGAAGCATCGTAATAAGAATAGGCTGTATTGACTATTGCTCCGATAGGGTTGGAATAAGTAACATCTAGTGATGAATATAGATTAAGATTCTGTGTGAATTTTACTCTAAGAACATTACTGTATGTTTGATTACCTATAATTAAAGTTCCGTATGCATCAGCAATGGCAGTCATTGTGCCACTAAACAGTCCACTCGCAGAAGATGAGGAGAAAGTACCTTTGGCAGTATCGTTTTGAGCTGGTCCGTAAGTTGTTGGATAATTAATATGAGTACCGTTGTCCACACTAAAGTTTAAAGTGGCCTGTGGATTTACCATTCCTGTGATTTCCAGTTTAGTCGAAGACGCTTTATAGTAAACTATTGTTGCGCCATCTGCCATTTTAAGAGTAGAACCCGGGAAAGTTGCTATTTCAGTGGCAGTAGGAGTTGAATAGGTTGTTTGTGATGCTGCTCCCATCGTAAGACCTCCATTTGAAAATGTTGCGTTTGGCCCTGTTGCAGAGTTGTTTACGGTGCCAGCTGTGTTATTATAATTGATAACGTTTCCTGAAATAGGGTCATTAGCTGCTTTTGTAAGCGTGATCTGCGCAGAAAACATTGCAGATGTTCCTAATAAAAGGAGTAAATATTTTTTCATAGTCAAAATTTTTTGTTAAAAATAAATAAAAAATGGCATTCAATTGTTAAATTAATGAGAATTTAGTTAAATTTTTAACAAAAACGCCTGTTGATCGGATCAACAGGCGGTCTGTGCGTTAAAAATGTTTATGTTTAATTGCTTATTACCATTTTACGGTAAGCATAAATATCTTCGATGGTCACTACACTCATCCCTTTTTTGTGGGCAAAGTCCACTATTTCCGGAAGTCTTGCCATGGAACCATCTTCATTCGTCAGTTCACAAAGTACAGCATCGTCACCCAGGTTGGCCATTTTAACAAGGTCTACGCTGCCTTCAGTATGACCACGTCTTTCAAATACTCCGCCTTCTCTTGCAATCAAGGGGAATACATGACCGGGGCTTGCAATATGCTCTGCCTGGGCATCTGATGCTACAGCTGTTCTGATGGTTGTTACACGGTCTTTTGCGGAAACACCCGATTCTACACCTTCTCTGGCTTCAATGGAAATGGTGAATGCAGTTTGATTTTTTGAATTGTTGTTTTCCACCATCGGACGAAGGTTAAGGTGCCGGCTTTTTTCCTCAGAAATACACAAACATACGATACCGCTGCATTCGCGGATCAGAAGTGCCATGTCTTGTTCTGTAATAGTGGAAGCGGGAAAGATGATGTCGCCTTCGTTTTCGCGATTTTCGTCATCTACTAAAAGAATACCTTTTCCCTTTTGTAATGTCTGAAGTGCTTTTTCTACACGTTCTCTGGAGGTAGCTCCAAATTGTTCTAATAATTTTTCCATGTTATTTTACTTTTAAAAGTTAAAATACTCTTCGGTACATGGAAATGAAATACAACGCAACAAGAGTCCATAAGGAATCTTATTGGTCATCTCATTTTCTTCTCCCATCCAGACTTTAACTGTCGGTTCCGGAATTTCACCAGATCAGTCCTTTCCGAGGAAAGGAGTCGCGGACTGTAACCGCCGGTAGGGAATTTCACCCTGCCCCGAAGAAAACTTATACTAAGTTTTGCTGTATGTTGTAATTTAAATTTTTATTTCATTGAATAGTATTTAACGCACAGACTGCTAATTTCGGGAAGTTTTTTGAATTGAAGAAGAAAATTATGACGAATCAGCTTATATTATTTTTCTCTACAGGCACACTCATTATTTTCATTTAAATAAGCAATGGTTGCTTTGCACATTTTCTCTAAAGTGTAAAGATTAATATCAGAAATCTTCTTGATGTAGATGCAGGATTTTCCCATTTTAAATTTTCCAAAATCATCCAATAAATGTTTACTTTCTTTGGTAGGCGAATAAACATACAGTGAAAATTCGGCTTTACGTGGTGAAAACCCGATGAGTGGCATATCTCCTTCATGTCCGCTTGCATATTTATAGTGGTAACTTCCAAACCCTATAATGGTTGGTCCCCACATTTTAGGCTCAAATCCTGACCATTTGCTCATTAATTGTATTAATTGAAAGCTGTCCGCTTTCTTTTCATCTTTTTCTACAAATGAATTAATAAAATCAGTTACGTTTACCTCTGTTTCGTGGGTTTTATTTGCTTTAGCCATGGTTTTCCATTTTTTAGTTATCATTTTTATGATATAATTCAAATCAGTCTTTTCAGAACATCATTGAAGATAGTATTGAATTCATCCGGCTTTTCCAGCATAGGATAATGTCCAACACCCTCAATGGTAACATAATCATAGTCTTTTAAATATTTGCGATTAGCTTCAATATCAGTAGGGGATGCGTCGGAATTAATAGTTATAACGGGTACCTGAATCTGTTTTGCGAAAGTTTTGAAGTCTGTTTTATATAAAGGCCTCAGTGCATTGATTGCCAATTCAGGTTTGTGCTGAAGAAATTCATGCTGTACCCTTTCTTTTACAGTACGAGGTGTTCCTTCAGCAAACAAAAATTGCGGTAGAACGTTTTCTACGGTATATCTGAAATCTTTTCCGTATTGAGAAAGTGCTTCTTCTGCCTGTTCTTCGGTAAAGGATTCGTCCAGGTTTTTCAATGTGTCGATCAGAATTATAGCTTTTATGTTTGATATTTTCAATGAAGCTTCCAGGACATAGGCTCCGGACATGGAATGCCCTACAAGAATAATTTCATGTGAATTGACAGCATCAGCAACCGCTTTAATGTCATCCGCATATTTGGCACTTGTCCATTCTTTTCTGGAAGCATCAGATTTTCCATGGCCGGCAAGATCTATTTGTACAATATGGTATTGGCTGTTGAAATATTTTTGCTGGTCTGCCCACCATTCCGTATTCCCAAGCCATCCGTGGACGAAAATTAATGTAGTACTTCCTTTTCCGTATTCTTTATAATGAATTTTCTGACCATCTGATGATATTGCGTATTTTTCCATATGAAATTGAGTGTATGGGTCTGTTTTATTTTAAAGTCGTAATTTACGAAAAGACATATAAATACGATTTTTATCAATGATAAACGATATGAAAAAATAAACACGACCATGATGTAGTGTTTACCTGATGAGTTATTTTTTGGACCTGATACTAAAAATAACAACCCCGTATGGATTTCCGGAAGTGTCTCTGACTTCACATTTGAAATAAAAAAGGTTCTTTAAATATCGTTGGTGAAAGACTTCAGTCAGGAAGATGATCCCCGTTGGAAGTGCATTGGAGGCATACCCTTCAAAACTTTCTATTTCGTATGACATTTCATCACCGAGGAAATTGAATATTTCCTTTAAAATACAATGAGTTATAAACACAAACGGTACAATAGGATAATTTTCAAAATGCCCTTTGCATTGATTAGGAGTAAAAGGTTCCGTTGAAATTGTGAAATGATGAGGTTTTTCTGTGTTGATTATTTTACTCTCAGGAAGATTTTTGTCATGATATTCTACAGGAACCGTATTGAGTAGATCTTTATAAAAAAGTTCGAACGCTTCACGGGTAATAATATAGTAATCCAGCTCTGCAGAATAAAGCTGCTCTTTGGAGTGGCCGTCTCTTATATGAATGTGAGATTTTCCTTTTCTATCAGATTCAAGAATGCTTTCGCTGGTGATAATCACTGATTTTGGTTCATGATAAGATAATTTTCTGATCCTGATTTTTTCACCAAGGAAATAAATTTTTTCTTTGCTCTCGTCATTAAGAATTTTATACAGGCTGAGACTTCCTAACGAAAATAATAGTTGTACGAGTTGGGCATAATTTTCATTCTCAAAATTCCATTCACTTATTTCTGTTTCGGTCTTGTGGTTTCTGAAAATACAGTTTTCAGGAATTGAAATGTACGGTGCTGCTTCCCCAAGGTAAGGGATGATGTTTTCCATGATGTCTGTTGTTGTCATTTGAATGAGGGTATTGGGTTATTGCTTTTGTTTTCATTGTGGATAACTTTTTATCATAGTGTATGATACTATTTGCGGATATGCTTTGGTTTGTGTTTGTTGATTTTTAATTGAACATTCGGGGATGGTAAATAAAATGTATTATCATATTAATACCTTTTTTTTGTGAATGTGTTTTTAATTTACTGAATATAATTTAGTTATACATTTTATTTCTTTATTTGGTGATTTGTTTTTAATGCAATTTATAAAAAAATATTCATAATAATTAATGAATAAATGTTTGTTATTTAGAATTATTGAGATGGAATTAATGAGAAGTAAGACCTAAAAAATGTGGATAATTTATCCACAGAACTTATCCACATGGTTTTCTATTGTAGAAATCTCTAAAAAATTAATAAGTATTGTAAATTAAAGAAATATAGATGATTACAAGCCTATTTTTAATTAGTGAAAAACTTATCCATACTTTATCCACAAGGTAAAATTGGATAGTGAAAAGTTATCCACAACTATTTAAAGATGTGGATAACTGTTTGTTTTTAATTCAATTGTTTTAAAATCAAATATATATAATTTTTTTATTGCTATTCTGAAAGGCTCTACCATACTTATCCACAAAATTTATAATTCTAATGGATTAATGATCGTAAATGATTTTTTATAGACTTGATAAAAACATCCATTTTCGGTAGACAGGACATTTTTAAAATCAGAACCTATTTGACTGAGCTCCCCCGAATGCAGATTCCAGACAAGAAAACTTGTTTTGTCTTTATAGGTTGAATGAAATACAATATTGTCAGCTTGTGTAGATACAGATTGAGCGCCTATGCAAATTGTTGGAATTTTATAACTGACAAGATTAAAATTACTTACATCCAATTCCTGCAATGAAAAATTTCCATAACCATTAAAAACTATTTTTCCATTTCCCAAATTGGCAACACAATAGCAATCGATAAGATGGTCTTGTAAATTATTTGAATTAAAACCAAAAACTTGTTCCCCATTAAGATTGAATATAGCCAATGCATCACAGTCTGGTTTATCACCTTGTAAAACACCTTCGTCAAAATACGAGACTATTATTTTTTTGCCATTTAACTTAATATCATTAATTGAAGTTCCAATATTAAATTTTACATAAGGCTTTCCTGTATAGTCAATGATCAAGGCATTTTCTATGGAGGCTGGACGATCAAGTACAATTAAAATTTTTTCTTCATTAATGATTCTGGCCATTAAGATATCAACTCCTAATTCTAATGGTTTTTCTGTGCCAGAGATTATAACTCTGTTTCTGGAGGTGATGGCAATAAAATTTCCGAGCTCATTAGTTGAAAGATGTTTGATGTTCTCCTGAAATAAATCGATTTCTATGGTTATAGTGGTCATAATGATGGAGGGAAACTATAAATTACTATCTTTTTAAGTGAAGGATATACCTTTTATTGCTGATCTTTATAAATATTCCAAAAATTAAAATCCGTCATAGGAGCATCAGTAATTCCTATATTTCTTCCCATTGTTACAATTTGTCCTCTGTGATACGTTCCGTGAAGAATAGCATGCTGGATATATTCATATTTGGAAAAATCACATTGAAACCATTGGGATTCTATCTTTACATTTTTTGAAAGATCTTCTTCAGATAAGCTTTCTACATAATCTACCAATTTCTGCGAATTGTTTTTTATGGCGTTGAAGACATCTTCTTTGCTGGTAGTCTCTGTTGTTTTTACAAAATCAAAATCATCCTTTTCAGAAATATGACTCCACCAATATTCCTGAGTTTGCCAGATGTGGTGTAACGTTTTTAAAATAGTCGGAAAACTGGAAATAGTTTCCTGGTTAAGTTGTTCGTCAGACTTTGTGGATAACCAGTCGATGTATTTGTTGACTACCCAATTGTTGTACTGTGCACTTTTGCTGACTAATGTTTTTAAGCTCATAATATTAATGTTTAGTTGTGTGTGTAAAGGTGAATGTTATAAACCAAAATGCCTGTCCTGGTCTGAATTTTCAGGATTGATGAGTGTTTTGTTACTGTATGTCGCCGCTTCGAAATCATTGATATTGACAGAAAGAAAAGAAATATCAGGCAGTAATTCTGAAAGACGGCTACTGATCTGCTTGGAAAGATTAGCTTTTTGTTCTGTATTGCGTCCCTGCATGATATACCCAAACACATGTAGAAAATTCTTCTTACCTGTGCCTAATTTGTAATACTGATAGGGCTGAAGTCTGACTTTGATGTCATTGGGAGCAAACAGTCCTGTTCCGTCTGCCACTTCATAAACAGCATTCATCAATTCATCGGGTGTTCTCCGCTGGAGAATATCCTGCGAACAGTCTATTATAAAATGGGGCATAGATTCTATTTTGTGTTTGATTTTGTGTGAGATAAAAATAATAAAAAATAGTAATGAAAATTCAAAATAAAAAACCATTCTGTTTCAGAATGGTTTAAAAATGTGTATTTTTTACGTTGTGAATAATGGTTTTATGGATTTGATTTTTTAATGCTGTATTGTGGTTGCACAGCATTGGTCATGTCAAGGACAATATCATAAATTCCCTCTTCATGGATTGGGAAATCATAAGCATCAAAGGCAATACTTTTATTATCATTATTCAGACCGAGGCTGTATCCCCAGTCATTATTAAACCTGAATTTCAGGTTACCTTTATTCAGTTTATAATTTTTCAGAAAATACATATTCGCGTTCTTAGGATCTTTTTGTAATGGAATATCTTTTCCGTCCCAACCGTTCGGAGTGGCGTTTCCAATAATTCCCCAGGTAAGATTATGGGTATTTCTTTTCGCGGTTTTTACGGTTCCGTCCCAGAAATGAATGACAACAGTATTTATTTTTCCGTTTTGATCCGGTTGGAACGTACAGGTGAATTTTTCATCCAGTTGAAATAATGTTTTGCTTTTTGGCAACAAGGCATTTCTTGGATAGCTGCCTTCTTTGAAAACAAGTTGTCCATCATTACTGGTGATATAAAAATTTGAATTTTCTGTAGAGTAAACACCTTCCAGCTTTTTTAAATCCTCTGCACTCACTTTTGCAATGGCCGGAATGCTATATGGTTTATTGTACAGTATTTTTTCTACTTGAGGAATAATAAAATCGGAGTGCGAAAGTTCTGAATTGGAAATTACAATCACACAAATATCATCATCAAGAACTCTATAATATCGGCTTCTGTAGCCAGGTCCGCCACCATCATGGCCAATCCTTTTTTTATCAAAATCCATAGAGATCTGGAAACCTAAGCCATAATGATCTTTAAGATAAGGTGTAAAAGCTTTATCTGTGGTCTCTTTTTTAAGAAGGGTATAGTTCTTTAAAGCTTCATTAAATTTAAAAAGATCTTCTACCGTAGAATACATCGCTCCCGCAGCAAAGGGATGATCGGTTTTGAAGCGCAATGCTTCGTTAGACCTTTTATCAGATAAAAACTCATATCCCAATGCCTTGTTTTCATCCGTCACATTATTGAAGTTGAATCCGCTGTGATTCATTTTCAGAGGTTTCAGGATATTATTTTCTATGACCTGATCATAATTCTGACCTGTAACTTTCTTAATGATATAACCGAGAATATAATACCCGGAATTGGAATAATCCCAATCCTTACCAGGGAAAAAATTCAAAGGTTTTGCAGCAATATATTTTAAAAATGTTTCCTCATCTATGGTGTATTCAGAGTTGGTATCATTGGGAATACCTGAAGTATGGGAAAGCAACTGGGCAATAGTAATGCTGTCACCTTTCGGAAAATCGGGATAGTATTTGGAGAGTTTGTCATTCAAAGATAATTTTCCCTGCTGTTCAAGCTGAAAAATAACAGTTGCGGTGAACATCTTTGTGGTGGAGAAAACCCGGTAAAGACTGTTGTTGGTATTTTTTTCTTTTTTAGGAGCATTTCTATAGCCGTAGCTTTTTTCGAAAATAATTTTTCCTTTTTCAGCAATCAAAACAGAACCACTGAACAATCCTGCTTTTTCATACGTTAAAAATAACTGTTCCAGTTTTTTGGATTTCTGTGAAAAAAGAGGATGTACCGCAAGCATAAAAACGATACAGGTGAGAATAGATTTCATGTAATTTTTTAAATAAGACACTTTTAAGTGTGATAATATTACATGAGATTTTAAAAATGTTTTATTGAAGAAGGGTAGAGGATTATTTAATTTGAATTAACGTTTTAACACCATAGACCATGATCATAGATGCTTTTCCTGTTTCAATAAAATATTTTACAGTTTTTCCATGTTCCAGAATGATTTTTCCGAAAGTCAACTTCTCATTTCCGTATCCTTTAAAATTTCCATATAATCCATTTTTTGCATCTATAATGAGCCCGGATTCTAAAATCCCGTTTTCTAATGTGATCAATTTCTGAGTTGTCAGAATACTGTAATTATCTAAGTCGATAATAGTAGAACAGATCAGAAGTTCTTCTTCATTTAATTGGATTGAGATGCCAGGATATGCATCATAAAAAGAATGATTGTCTTCATAAAATTTTGTCCATTGAAAGGTATCATAAGGTTTAATGGTAGTTCTTTTTATCTTTGCGATACAGATGCGATGTTTTGATTGATCGGTTTTCTTCATTTTAATACCACTTGTTTTTTTATTTCATTCACTATTTCACAGGCTTTGGTTTCGGTGATCCAGTTGATAACTCTTATTTCGCTGCCATTCTGTATAAAAATAACAGAATAGGTTGAACCACTCAGAGAAAGATGATAGCGAACTCCGAATTTATATTTTTCTACCTGAAAATCTTTTACCAAAATCTGATCAATTTCTTTTTTTAGATAAGTTTTGGGACTGGTAAACAATTTGTTTTTATGTCGGACTGTGATTTTTTCGGGTTCAATGATGAGCATTGTTTTTCCGAAGGTATTCCATAGCCAGATATACAGAAATAGTATAAAAAATGCAGCAAAGGGAGTAGTAAATGAAATGTAGTTTACAATAAAAAAGAAACCTTCTGCCTGGATGCTTACAAGAGGAATAATAATCAGGATAATAAAAGAAAGGATCAACAAGCCTAAACCCAATATAATGGTCACTACCCAATTGGTTCTGTTTTTTATTTCAATGGTGGCTGGCATAATCATCTATCTTTAGAGCAAGTTTTTTTCATATAATTTCGTTTTCTTAAGTCCGAAATTGTTCATCTTCACCGTTGGTGAATTCAGCTCCCAAGTTGGAAGATGAGTCGAAAGCTGATCTTCTAATTTTACAATTCCCAGGGTTACTTTATCATAAAATTCATAGATTTTTTCACCAGTAATAATTTCCAGACCGGATTGTCTGTTAGCAAATGGAGACGAAATACTGAAAAAATATACGGATATAATTTCATCCCATTTTACAAACTCTGTTCCGTTATTTTGCTTGAAATAAAATCCATCTTTTGTGTATTGAAAGATTCCATCAAATGTATGCAGGCAATCCATTTCCTTTTCAAATGAATCATAATCTTTTTCTTTAGGAGAATAGAGTTTAGCAATGGAAAATACAAGAACCACAAAACAAATAAAAATAATAGCAAATGTTATTTTTTTGTCGTCATAAACAGGATAATTATAAAGGGTCAGAACTAATACAAGACCTGTAGCCGCAATGATTTTTTTCATACTATATTTTTTCAAAGTACTTCCCTTTGAACTGATAGCGGATTTTCTTTTCTGTAATCTTAGAATCATCAAGAATTAGCGGGATACTGATGATTTTCTTTTTAGGATCATATTGAATATCCAGCTTTTCAAATGTTTTGGTTTTGACAGAGTTATTGGTGTTAGACGATGCGGTAAAATCCAATTCATAGCTTAGTTCATTTTGAATTCCGGAAGCGGTTTTTATAAGTTTAGCATTGCTGTTCAATTTTCCATTGTCAATAGAAAAAACTTTTACTCTATAGTAATAAAGGGCAGTGCTGTATACAGAAATGTTTTGGGCCAGATAATACTTTTTATTCTGTGATACAATATCATTAATCTGATAATAATTGGATTCTGCATTCTGCTCCATATCGCTTTTCAACGTTTCACTCTGTACTTTTTTACCGGATTCATACTGGAAAACACTTCTGTAAAAACGCATTGTTCCTCCGGTTAGCGTATTCCACGAATAGATTCTGAATTTCCCATCTTCTGAGGAACTGATCGATAACCCACTTTTTGTAAGTAATTTAAAATCATACCTTAGAGTTTGAGGATTGGATGATGTATAGTGATGTAATAATTTTTCGAACTTTCTATTGGCAGCGTAAAGAGAGTCCTCGGTGAGGATATTCTTGCGGCTTGTATCATACCAGTATTGAATCCTTTGAAAAGAACGGTTGAGTTTTTTTTCAATGACAGAAATATTTTGTCCGTAGATCATACAGGAAGCCACTAAGCAAAAAAAGATTCCTAATATTTTTTTCATGATTTGGGTTGATTACTTTTTACTTAAACCTCATAAATAAGCTGTACTACACCGGATTTGAAAACATTGGTTTTGACCAATTTCAGATTCAGTCTTTCTTTTAAATCTTCAAAAAGAGGCTTTCCTTTTCCAAGAGCAATTGGGTGAACAGATATTCTGTAGGTATCAATAAGATTCTCCTGAATAAATGTTTTAATAAGACTTGCTCCTCCATACAGCCAGATGTCTTTTCCTCCCTGGTTTTTTATTTCTGAAACTTTTTCCACAATATCAGAACTGATAAAAACGGCATTCTCATCTTCTCGGTTCTGACTGGAAAAGACAAATTTATTCTTTGAGTGAACTGCTTCCCAAAGTTTTTGCTCTTCTAAACCTGCATTTTCTTCCGGTTGATAATTTCCCCATGCATCATAGCTTACCCTTCCGTAAAAGATCGTGTCTATACCGGAAAGAAACCCATCAAAATCCATATCATCATCCATGATACACCAGTCGGTTTCTCCGTTTGGTCCTTCAATAAATCCGTCTAATGTAGTGGCAAGGTCTAGTATTATTTTTTTCATGTTTAAGTATAAGTGATTGAAGGTGAAAATAACAATAAAGATAGAGATGTTTTGCTTTTTTTTACTAACAAATCAGTTCTAATTACTCCTAGGTTTTCAGTTCTTAAAATAGTAAGAAAATATTTAACTTAAGACCATCGAAGCAATTAGGATAATCAATAAAATGTATACATACAGAAAGGTTGTTCCTCCCTTTTTGTTCAGATATTCTTTTTGCTGTTCATATTCCGGAAATTTTTCCTCTGCTTTTTCTATTGTTTTTTTGGCTTTGTTGATGTAAAGAAGATTTCCCCAAAAACCTATTATAACAAGCGTTATAATTGTAAAAATATAGCTAACCAGTTTGGTTTGATCTGTTCCAATTATTTTGGCTAAGAAAAAATTTTCAAAGCAGCCTTCAATCAGGAAGAATGAGTAAATAAGTATGGCTTCCAGATACATTTTTCTATAGAGGAACCAAAATACTCCAAAGAAAAAAGCGGCGTAGTTAAAGGTGAATTTTTTACCTTTTTCAAAAAGATTTAATTTTTCAAGATAATATGAACTGCTTTCCTGAAAGAAGTCTTCATATTGCTGAATTTGATTCATGTTTGAGTTAATAAGATTTTATAAAGGGAAAGCAAAAATACTTTGAATTTCACACGAGCTATAAACGTAAGCTTGTCCATCAGCTTAACGGTAAGGCATATTGATCTCTTCAATTTTTGCTCTCAAATCTCCAATGGTAAAGGTTTCTGAACTACATTGAAATTCAGAAATATCGTGTTTGGATAGGAAATCATTCAGATCTTCACAATTTTGCAGAATATTAAATTCTTTATTATCTAAATCCAAAACAATTCCTTTGGTTTTTCCATTAATAGAGTAGGTAAGAGGACTTAATGCTCCTAAGAATGCTTTTGACCATAAGCCTTTCATGTTTTCTTCAAAATAAATAAATCTTCCATAGTTCAGAACTTTACAAAATCTTGAATATTGGTCAGGATCATATCCATTGTCTTTCTTGTTGGTATATTTTCGATAGGTTTGAAAATACATTTCTCCTTTATGCGAAACGGCCAAGGGAATTCTCACTCTTTTATTTTTTTCTTTGAAGTAAAAGAATGCTTTTTCCGGCATATCAAGAGAATCACATTTTTCACAGGTTTTGAAATATACTTCCTCAGTTGAAGAGGGTTTTTTATTTAAAACATCTTTTAAAGTCATATAAATACCTTCCGGAAAATCTCCTTTTTTGATGGATGGATATTCTTTTTCTTGTGCGGTTACTATGCTTGAAATAAAAAGAAAGGCAAATAAAATATACAGTTTCATAGGTTTTGTTTTTCTAAGCGACTAAATTACAAATAACTGATTAGGAAAAATAGAATAAAAAGAAAGTTTATTCGGTTTCGTTGTAAGAATTGACCTTATAAAGTAGCTGGAACTTGATGGTATCTTTTTTAGAATTGGGATACTTTTCATTATTTACCTGTTTTTCAAATTCTTTCATGATGTCAAGATCCAGATCATCTTTAACTGCAAACTGAATATCGTTTTTCTTTTTTCCTAATTCAAATTGAACCATTATTTTCCCTTCGCTTTTAGAATCTTTAAACAAATTCTCAAAAATTTTATTGGTTTTATCAATAACAGACTTAATATCCTCAATCGAAGAATTGGCCTTTAATTCAGAATCACCGGTCAAAAAAATGACCTTCTCTAGTTTAGTTTCTCTGTTTCCTTTATCGGTAACATACACTTCATTGCCATTTTTATAGGTTTTGATTGTTCCTTCCGTTGTATAGGTTCCGTTGTCAACAGGGTTGTTGTAAGAATTTTTATACGGGAACTCATCAAGC
>CBFQYI010000050.1:0-14982 GCA_965720825.1 uncultured Chryseobacterium sp.
TTTATCTAAAGGAATCGTTTTCAAAGTATTTTGCAAAGATAAATTATACAAAACAGCTTTTCCAAAACTCAGGTAAAAATTATTGGCACGAAGATCTTCTGCAATTTGACGTTTTTTATTAAAACCATGAATGATCATAGGCTGCTCGGCCTTCTTTTTAAAAGAAATGACCTCATAAAATTTTCTGACACAATGAATAATCATAGGTTTTTTAACTTCATTAGCGATCCTGATCTGTCTTAAAAAAACGTCTTCCTGAATTTTCTGATCTATAGAAACTAGAGAATCTAAACCACATTCACCAATGGCAAAACAGTTTTGAAACATCATGCTTTTCATCCATGAAAACTGCTGTTCGATATTATTAACATCAATATCTTGCGGATGAATCCCAATAGAATAAGGAAAATCATACGGAATTTGCTCTATGTTCAGATTGTAAATTCCGTTCCTGATATATTTCTTATGATGATGAAAATCAAAAAAATCCATATTCAAAAGTAAGTATTTTTCAGAATTAATTTAAAATTATTAAACGATCGTTTATAAATGTGTTAAAAATTTCTTAACTTTACTCAAAGTACACTTCATGAAAAAAAAATTTACAGAAAAACAGATTCACATATTGGATATTGCAGAAGAGCTCATCGCCAAGAAAGGATATGAGGGAACTTCTGTAAGAGATATTTGTTCTAAAGCAAATATCAACGTCGCCATGATCTCTTATTACTTCGGTTCTAAAGAGAAAATGATGTCCTATCTCTATCAGTACAGAGTACTGAAAACGAGAGAAAATTTTTCAGAATTTGCAGATACCATCAAAGATGGTAAACCTGAAATGCAATTGCGGGAAATGATTAAATATATCGTTTCTCAGCTTTTCAAGTATAATTATTTCCATGGGTTCGTGACCCAGGAACTTCGTCATACAGAGAACCTGAAAGATGAACTGCTGGATTTCTATCAGTTATTTGTTAAAAAACTGGATGAAGTCATTAAGAAAGGAGTCGCATCAGGAGTTTTTACTTTTACTCCCAAACCTGAAGATATTCTTACCATGATCATCGGATCCACTTTATTTGTAATCAGGAATAAAAATTTCTATGAGCTCTATGTTCCGAGCAAAAATGAGGAAACCTATGCAAAAGAAGCGGAGAAAAAGGTGAGAATGAATCTTTTATTAAGTGTTTTTGCAATTTTGGGATACGCTGCAGACTAAAATTACGTTAAATATTCATAAAAAAAAATCTATTGGCAAAAAAGTTATATTTTTGCAAATTAGTAAATCGGCTGTATAATCCGAAAACTGTTGAATTTTATATATGAAAAAATATATTTTAGGTCTTTTTGCTGTAGCGGTGGTTACATCTTGCGTAAGCCAGCAGGAAAGAGCAATGAGAAGTGCTGATAAAGATTTTATCTTAAAGGCAGCTAATGATAATTTTGCCAAGAAAAAGTGGAAAAATGCATTGGCTCTTTACGACAGACTTGCCAATCTTGTGGCAGGAACAGATGATTTCCCTAACGTAGGTTTCAATACTGCCTATGCCAACTATTATGACAAAAGTTATAAGCTGGCAGGTCACCAGTTTAAAAATTTCGCAGTAAGTTTTCCTAAAGATCCGAGAGCAGAAGAAGCAGCCTATATGTCTGCATTGTGCTACTATGAAGGATCTATGGATTATAACCTGGATCAGTCAAGTACAGAATTGGCCATCAATGAACTTCAGGAGTTCCTGAATAATTATCCTAACTCTGAAAGATCTAAAAATATCAGCCAGTTAATTGATGAATTGTCTTATAAGCTAGAATTTAAAGCTTATGAAAACGGAAGACAATACTACAAAATGGGTGAGTATAAAGCAGCCAATGTAGCATTTGAAAATGTTTTGGAAGATTTTCCAAGTACAAAACTTCGTTCAAAAATCTATGACTATATCATGAAATCACGTTATGAATTGGCGATGAAATCAGTATATGGTCTGAAAGATGAACGTATTGAAAGTGCCCTTACTTATACAAAACTGGTAGAAAAAGAGCTTCCTAACACAGAATATTCTAAAACGGCAACCGATCTTAGAGAAAAGCTGGAAAAGGAAAAACAGAATTTCGTTGGTGTTAAAAAACAAACTGAGGCCAGAATTGCGGCTTTAACGGCGAAACAGAAAAAAGAAGCTGAAAAACTGGCAGATAAAGATAAAACAGAACAGCAAATCAAAGATCAAATCAGCAATGAAAAGAAAGCAATGCAGTTACAGAGGGACAGTGCAGCACTTAAGACACCTCCTCCTGCGGCGACTTTCAAAATTCAAAGATAATTCGTAAATTTGCCATCTTAAAATAAAAATAATTTTCTCAAAATGAGTGTAAAAGATACAAAAGCAGAAGTAAATACAATTACTTACGATAAAGATAAGATTGAAGATAAAGTAGGTTCAATCTATGAAGCTATTGTTATCATGGGAAAGAGAGCAGAGCAGATCAATGCGGAGATCCGTACGGAACTTCACAACAAATTGGATGAATTTGCCGTTCACAATTCTACATTAGAAGAGGTTTTCGAAAACAGAGAACAAATTGAGATCTCTAAACATTACGAAAAGCTTCCGAAGCCAACTTCAATTGCTATTGAAGAATGGTTAAATGAAGATGTTTATTTCAGAAAAACAGAAGAGAGAAAGTAATCTTCTGTATTTTAATAAATCAAGGTCATAAAGGAATTCACTTCTTTTATGACCTTTGTTGTTTTAAAGCCTCATTGTGTGGGAAAAATTAAGTACTTTAGTATTTCAAAAAATTAGAACTAAATGAGTGTTTCCGGTAAAAAGATACTTATCGCTGTCTCTGGAGGAATCGCGGCTTATAAAATCCACTTTCTGATCAGAGATTTTGTGAAGAAAGGTGCCGAAGTACAGGTTATCATGACTCCTGATGCAGAAAACTTTGTGACAAAACTAAGTCTGTCTACCTTATCCAAAAAACCAGTGTATTCGGATTTTTATAGTGATAACGGAACATGGAACAGTCATGTGGAAATGGCTCTTTGGGCGGATGTTATGATTGTTGCCCCGTGTACAGCCAATACACTGTCTAAAATGGTTCACGGGATGTGTGATAACCTCGTTATTGCTACCTATATGTCTGCAAAATGTCCTGTATTCATAGCTCCTGCAATGGATCTTGATATGTATGCACACCCTTCTACAAAAAAGAATCTGGAGCTGGCAGAAAGCTTTGGACATATTATTATTCCTGCAGAAAACGGAGAGTTGGCCAGTGGGCTGATCGGGCAGGGAAGAATGGCGGAACCGGCAACTATCTTTAATACAGTAGAATATTATTTAAATTCAAATATCCATTCACGAAGCCTTGAAGGAAAAACGGTTTTAATTACTGCCGGCCCTACCTATGAAGCTATAGATCCGGTAAGATTCATCGGAAATCATTCATCTGGAAAAATGGGATTCTCTCTCGCAGAAGAAGCTTCAAAAAGAGGTGCCAAAGTAATTCTGATTTCAGGACCGAGTTTTCAAACCATCAATGATCCGAATGTTGAACTTCATAAAGTGACTTCAGCCAAAGAAATGCTGGCCAAAGTATTTGAATTTTACGACAGCATAGACATAGGAATTGCCAGTGCAGCAGTAGCAGACTATGCTCCGAAAGAAGTTGCGAAGGAAAAAATCAAAAAAAACGATGAAAATCTGACGATTGAATTGGTTAAAAATCCGGATATCCTTAAAACAATGGGGGAAAAGAAGACCCATCAGTTTCTGGTAGGATTTGCGCTGGAAACCCAAAATGAAGAAGAAAATGCAAAAGGAAAGCTGGAAAAGAAAAATCTGGATATGATTGTTCTCAATTCTCTTCGTGATGAAGGAGCCGGTTTTAAAAATGATACCAATAAAATCAAGATATTTACCAAAACAGAGAAGAAGGAATTCAATCTGAAATCCAAGGATGATGTAGCAAAAGATATTCTCAATTTTGTTGAGGCTCAACTTTTAAAATAATTTTAATAAATTTCCGTTCTCAATTTTTAATAGACAATGAAAAAAATTATAAGTTTATTTTTTCTGTTTTTTCTATATACCCAAAGTTTTTCTCAGGAACTGTTGGCAACAGTACAGGTAAACTCCCAACAGTTGGGTGGAAGTAACCAGCAGGCGTACAAAGCGTTGGAGAAAAGTCTCAGGGATTTTATCAATAATACCAGCTGGACAGGTAAAAGACTTCAGAATTTTGAAAAAATAAAATGTGCCTTTTCTATTGTTATTGCGGAAAGAGACGTTAACAAATTCAAAGGATCTATTGTTATTCAGGCGGTAAGACCAGTTTATAACACGACCTACGAATCTCCTTTAATTAATCTTCAGGATCAGAGATTTGCTTTTGAGTATATTGAAAATGAGAGTCTTATTTTTAATGAAAGACAATTCTCCGGGAAGAATCTTACCGACGTAATCAGTTTTTATATTTATGTTATTTTAGGTCTGGATGCGGATAGTTTCCAGTCCATGGGAGGATCACAATGGTATGCAAAGGCGCAGCAGATTGCACAGAATTCCCAAAACAGAAACTATGAGGGCTGGAATACCATCAACGAGCCGAGAAGCCGCTCTATTTTGATTAACGAAATTATGAATCCTAACTGGAGTCAGTTACGTTCTACCATTTATACTTATCATAGAGCTGGGTTAGACAACCTTTTCAACCAGGATCAGACTGCCGGTAAAAAAGTTATTTTTGATGCACTGATGCAATTAAAAATGTACGAAAATAATTTCCAGCAGGCGTTTTTCTTTAACCAGTTCATGGATACTAAAAGCGATGAAATTTTCAATATTTTCAATTCCGGAAATAATGGAGGATTGATTCTTAATGATCTTAAACAAACAATGATCATCCTCTCACCGAAGAATATAGAAAATAAGTGGAATAAATGGAAAGTCTAAAAATTGACAGATAAATTGAGAGATCGCCGGCTGATTATTAAAGGGTCATCAGAAAATATTTTCTTGCTTCAATAAGAAACATTATTGTCCGATAAAAAGGATTTACGCATTTGAAAATATCAATGTTTGCAACATGAATTAATGCTTAGCTTCCACAGGAGCTGGATTTATCCCATCGCGGGATCTGCTGTTAGCAGAAAAAAATGAAATCCCCGTAAAAAAAGCTCCAGAGGAGCGATCTGTTAATTATGCTTTAATTTAATCGGACAAGAATGAAAAAAAACTTATTTTTACAGTTCAAACTCAAATTGGATTATAACCCGGATTATCAATGCTTTCGAGAATTTACATTAAAAACTTTGCCCTGATTGATACCCTTGAAGTATCATTGAAAAATGGTTTACAGGTTATTACCGGTGAAACGGGGGCAGGGAAATCTATTATCCTAGGTGCTCTTCGACTTATTTTAGGCGAAAGAGCAGATGTAAAATCAATCGCCAAAGCTGAAGAGAAAAGTGTGGTGGAAACCGAATTTTCTCTCAATAATCAGTTTAAGAAATTCTTTATTGAAAACGACTTGGACTACGAACTTCAGACTATTATCCGAAGAGAAATACTTCCCTCAGGGAAATCCCGTGCATTTATCAACGATGTGCCGGTAACGTTGGATATCCTTAGAGAGCTTTCCTCACAACTGATTGATATCCATTCCCAATTTGAGACATCCAATCTTTTTACCTCAGAATATCAGTTTAAAATTATCGACGGGCTTTCTGAGAATAAAAAAATCATTGAAGATTATCAGCAGGAGTTTTCTGAGTTTCAAACGCTGAAATTGTTGTTGAAAAAACTGAAAACCCAACTTTCGGAATCTAATAAAGAAAGCGATTATAAAGAATTTTTACTCAACGAATTAGAAGAGCTGAAGCTTGACGATGTTGATTATGAAGATATTCAAAACCAGCTTTCTATCCAGGAAAATGCAGGAATGATCTCTGAAAATGTAGGCCAGATCCTATCTAGGTTTCATCAGGAGGAAATAGGAATTCTGTCATTCTTTAATGAAGCGACCAACAAGCTTTCAAAAATTTCCGAAATTTCTACCAGTTTTGCTGAACTTGATTCAAGGCTGGAAACCTCTTTTGTAGAGCTTAAAGACATCATCTCCGAACTTGAACATGAAGCAGAAAGAGTTGAAATCAATCCTGAAAACCTGATATACCTTACTGATCTTAGCAATAAAATCAACGCTTTATTCCTTAAACATAATGTTTCAGATCTTAATGAACTTGTTGAGATCAGAAATCAGTTGGCTGGAGATCAGAAAGGAGCCTCAGATCTGGAATTACAGATTGAAGAAACAGAAGAAAATATCTCTCAAAAAGAAAAAACACTTCTGAGCCTTGCTTCCAAACTTTCAAAGAACAGACATAAGAATATTCCTGTTTTCATTAAAAAAGCAGAGAGTCTTCTCAAGAAATTAGGACTGGAAAAAGCAAAGGTGGATATAGAATTACAGGATGCTGAAGAATTTAACCAATTTGGAAAAGAAAATATCCAGTTGTTGTTTCAAGCCAACTCAGGCTTTCCTTTAAAACCAATTCAGACCGCTATCTCCGGTGGTGAAAGATCAAGAGTAATGCTTGCAGTAAAGAAAATTATTGCAGAAAGCGATGAGCTGCCAACCCTTATTCTGGACGAAATTGACACCGGTGTTTCAGGAAAAGTGGCTGAAGAAATCGGTAACCTGATGAGAGAAATGTCTGAAGACATGCAGTTGATTGTTATTTCCCACCTTGCACAAGTGGCAGCTAAAGGAAACGATAATTATAAGGTAGTAAAACAAGATATTTCCGGCAGAACACAATCTACTATTATTCCTTTAAGTAGTGAAGAAAAACTGAACGAAATTGCCCAGTTACTTTCCGGAAGCAAAATTACGGAAGCTGCTTTAGCACAAGCAAAAGAGCTTATTGGATAATTAAAACCCCAATTTCTCAGCTCTAGAAACAGTTAGTAGTAGTGATGTCATCCTGAGCCTGTCGAAGGATCTGTTATTTTTCTAACTCTTCAATTCTCTTTCTCAGAGCTTCTATTGCTGCATCTTTTTGCTGGATTTCCTTTTTCAGCATCTCAATGAATTCTTTCTGACTTTCTAATAAAAATTCTGGAACATTACAATAATAGTTACCACTAATGCTTCCATTATTACTGGTAATAGTATTCTCAAAATAATTAGTAATATTTTTGTTTGGATCAGCCTCTCTTATATCTTCAACGTTTGTTTGCAGTAATTTTGAAATTCTTTCCCATTCTTCATCAGAAATTTCTACCTCCCCTTTTTCTTTTCTGCTGTATTGGGTCTGGCTGATGTTAAGATATTCTGCCAGGTCTTTCTGGGTGAAAGCCTTTTCGTTTCTTTTTCTGATTAACTTTTCCTTTACCATAACGCATTTTTTACAAATGTAGAAATTATTCGAATATAACCGAATAAAGAGGAATAAAAAAATCCGTTGTCCTGTAGTAAAAAAATAGTTACTTTGAGGGAGTTAAAATTCACGAAAAGATGAAAAATATTGTTTCAATACCATTCCTGTCCGATTAAATTAAAACATAATTAACAGATCGCTCCTACGGAGCTATAATTTTAAAACAAATACGTCCTGTTAACCGTTAGCTTCCATTGGAGCTTGGTCTGATCCCATCGGGATCCGCTGTTAATAGGAAAAAAAATGAAGTCCCCGTAAAAAATAAAGCTCCGTAGGAGCGATCTGTTAATTCATGCTATAAACATTGACATTTTCAATGTATTTATACTTTTTATCGGACAGTAATGTTTCAATACTATATTTCCCCCATTTGCGAAGGTGCATTTAAAATACGTCAAGTTCTGTCGCCTTGCTGAGTTAGCTTTGCCTTAGAATAAATAGATTAACAAAATTTAACACAATACTAATAGTATGAAAACACATGATTTATAGGGGGTTAAAGTAAGTTACCGTAAAAATACGGATAAAAATCCGGGGTTTCCCCCCCTATCAGGAATTAAAAAATAATTTTAAATTCACACATTAAAAAAAACCGAATATGAAAAAAAATTACTTAAGTGCATTATTCTTATGCATGGTCTTGGGTGTATCTGCCCAGGAAACTCTCTGGCAAAAGGATATCAGGTCCGGCACGCAGGACTTTCTAAGCCAGATTACAACAACTATTGATCAACAATATTTAATTACAGGAAGTTCTATACAGTCAGGAAGCGGGAAGCTGGAGGCTGGAAGTAAGCAGAACAACGGCTATGATTTTCATTTGATCAAACTTGACCAGCAAGGGAAAGAATCATGGGAAAAATACTTCTCAGGGCAAAATCATGATTATCTGTCTGCGACTGTTACTACACAGGATGGCGGATTTCTTTTAGCAGGAACATCCTATTCAGGGAAAGGTCTGGATAAAAAAGACGATTCCAAAGGAGGATCAGATTTTTGGTTGATCAGAATCAATGAATTTGGGGATGAACTTTGGCAGAAAACATTAGGAAGCTCTTCCGATGAAGAAGCCAGAGCTGTTATTCAAACCACAGATTTAGGATTCTTTGTAGCCGGAAATGTACAGAATTCGTCAAAAGGCTACGGTTCTAAAGATGTTTTAATTACAAAACTGGACAAAGACGGAAAAGAACTCTCTCAATTAATTTTAGGTGGAAAAGGTTTAGACGAAGTAGAAAAGATGATTCCAACCAGAGATGGCGGTGCTTTATTGGGAATTTATTCAAGAAGTTCCGAGGTTCGTGTTTCGGGATCATCAGAAAGTACACGTGAAACCACCCCGAACCTCGTATCTCGCACCTCGAAACAAACTGAAAATTTCGGTGAAGGTGATTACTGGATTGTCAAATTGGACAAGAACGGAAAAGTTGAATGGGAAAAGAATTTTGGAGGAAAAGGTGATGATCATATCAGAACATTAGCGTTAACCTCTGATGGATATGTCATTGGTGGCGAATCCAGATCCGAGCGTTCGGGAAACAAGAATGTTGGAATAAAAGAAGGTACAGACATTTGGTTAGTTGTCCTTGATGACAAAGGGAATGAAAAGTGGCAGAAGTCCTACAGCTTTGGAAACAGAGATATTCTGATGGGAATGAACGTTATTCATTCAGCAGACGATCAATCTTCAAAAGGAATTTTATTGGGAGGTTATACCCAGGCAGAGGGAAGAATACAAACCGATGATGAGACTTTCTGGATGTTATATTTAGATCAGAATGGAAATGAACAGTGGAGAAAACATGTCAAAGGAGAATCCAGAAAAAAAGAGGAAAGACTTTCTGATTTAAAGCTGAATAGAGATGGTTCAATTATTTTGGCAGGAACCAGTGCAGAAGAGCTGGGTAGAGAAAACTGGAAGATTGTCAAGTTAGGAGATAAACAGGTTGATCAGCTGATTCAACAATACGACATCAAAATCTATCCAAATCCAGTATCTGATTATGCTTACATAGAAATCGGTTTCGATTTCAAGGATGCTGATATACTTTTGTATGATATGAGCGGAAGACAGCTTCAGAACATAAAAACCAAGAATAGAGTTACCAAGATGAACACCCAGGCTTTGGTTCAGGGAGCTTATCTGGTGACCATAAAAACGGATAACAATAAAACGGCAAATGCTAAACTGATAAAGAAATGATAAAGAAGATTATTTTAATTTTGATTTTTCTGATATTTAATTTCGGAAAATCCCAGATTGAAAAGAATTATGGGGATACGCCTGAACCGGTGCCGTCAGCCTCCTCCTTTTCATCATACGTTAATACACCTGTTGCATTGTCTACGGGGATTCCCAATATTAATATTCCGTTATTAACATTACCAACCAGCAAAAAGAATTTTCAGATAACTACTGAGCTGAATTATCACGTTTATAATACAGGGTTAAACAAACCTGCAAGTGAAGTTGGCTTGGGCTGGACATTATTTAAAGGAGGAGGTGTAATTTCCCGGGTAATTAACGATGTTGTGGATGAATGTAATTATAATACAAGTAAATCCACTTACAAAAAAAATCTGTTTGATGATATTTACTATTATGATATTCCCGGAAGCTCCGGAAAGTTTAAGTTTGTAAGAGATACAATAAACAATACTTTTTCCATCAATAATATTTCGGGAAATAATATAAAAATAGAATATACCAGAGATTCAAATACCGCTACACTTATTCTCAATACCTTTAAAATTACAGACAGTAAAGGATTTAAATATGTATTTGAAGATTATAGCATTTCAAGATATGACACAAGCTATAATGGGTTTAATTATAAATCAGCATTTTATCTTACCAGAGTATTGGATGAAAATGATCTTGTCATTGCTAACTTTAATTATCTGAAAGACACGAAATATACAGGAGGAACAATTCTTTTATATCAAAACTGCAAATTAGAAAGTGTCTCCACCCAATTTGGAAAAGTGACTTATGAAAATGTTCTGTCCAATAATGGTGATGACGATCCTGATATTATAAAAAGCGTTAGTCTGTGGGATATGAAATCTCATCTTATCAGCAAGTATAGATTTAATTATAACTTTTTTAACAGCACTCTTTATCCTGGCAATTACAATCAAGGGAAAAGAATATTATATTCTCTTGATAAGCTCAACAAAAATCAGGAAGTTATAGAAAGAAGGGATTTTTCCTATGATGAATCAGGATCAGAAACGCTGTATAGTCCGGCATTAAACAATGAAAAATATGGCAATTTTTTATGCCCCAGCACGAACCAGGTAAATCCTAAAACCTATACAGTAGGATTGTTAAAAAAAATGACACTGCCGGAAGGAGGAAGTATAGTCTATAATTTTGAAGCCAATGAAGTATATGAAAACAAAAGTAATCTGCAGCTTAATTACGATGATATCACCGATCCGGATATACAGTACATGAATCTTAATAATTCTATTAATTTTGATACCAATACCAATAGAAATTATACTTTCCAGCTCTCCGGAACCAAAAAGGTTTGGGTAAAGCTATCCATCAATGAAACATATGAAATTCCCAAGCCTCCTCATGGCAGTATTATTATTGATCCTGAATATAAGCTGTTGAATTCTTCCGGAATAGCAGTTGCAGGATATACCACCGGCTGCTCAAATCTTGTAAAGTATTATAACTTAACTCCCGGAACATACACATTCCAGGTCTTCAGAGGAAACGGAAATGGAGTCATTGAAAATTATGTGATTGCGAATTTACCAGCTCCTTATAAAAACAGGATTCAGACGAAATTAGGCGCACGTATTGCCAACATTAAATATTATGATACTGACAATACGGTCAAGAAATCTGTTTCTTACCAATATGATTTATTTGATAACACCGGTTCAAGCGGAGAAGGATTCACCGGAGAGGTTTGCAATGATGAATTAGGATATTCAAATGGTACGATCCTGTATAAGAATGTAAAGGAAACCTATGAAGGAGCTTCAGAAAATATCGGGTATTCAAAGTATTATTTTAAAGTACCAACCGATTATACATCAGCAATTCCATTTTATAAACCATATATCAACATTGTATCATCGGGGCTTTTATCTAAGAAAGAGATGTTCAACCAGCAAAACCAAATGATATCCCGTGAAAGTACAGAATATGTGCTGGAAGAAATCCCGAATGTTGCGGAGTATGTTCTGTGTGGAACATACAAATCAAAATCATCCTGGATGAAATCGATGGCCACAACATCTACAATGTATTATGCCAATGGAAGCAGTATAGAGAACAAATCTGAAACCACATTTAATCTTTCCAACTTTCAGCCTGCTCTTGTGAAAATGACATCTTCTGATGGAAAAATTACTGAACAAAGCATAAAATATGCAGCAGATCTTTCAAACACCCGCTTAATGAATGCCAATATGCTTTCAATCCCTCTTCAAACAGAAGTAAAAGTAAACGGAAGCACCGTAAGTAAAGGTGAAACCAAATATAATCTTCCGTCCAGCCTGTATCCTTCATCTGTGGTGGCTTATAATATGCAGAATCAAAACGCCGTGACTACAGCAGTGTTTAATGAATATGACAATAAAGGAAACCTTCTACAGATAACCGGCAAAAATAGTATTCCGGTAACCACTATCTGGGGATATTATCAGACACTGCCTATTGCCCAGATTGCAGGGGTAACTTATAGCCAGGTGTCAAATCTTCCGTCGGTACTGGCTGCCATAGCAGCTTCTAATGCAGATGCAGACGATCCTGCTAATGAAGCTTCGTTATTAACAGCATTGGATAATTTAAGAAATGATGCCGCACTGCAGTCACAGTCTGTTTCTGTTTCTACCTATGATCCTTTTGTAGGGACAACTAATACAATATCTCCTAACGGAATAAAAACAACGTATAGCTATGACAGGAATAACAGACTGCTAAAGACTATGGATTCCAACGGCAAAACATTAAACGAATATCAGTATAACTACAGACATAATTAACCATGAAAAAGATCATTTTATTAGCGATGCTTTTGTTTGTAGCTTATTTTCATGCGCAAACATTAAATGCAACCACAACAGAAAATTATATTTATGCAAAAACCTGCTTAGATGCAGACTGCATAAAAAAGGCGGAAACCATTCAGTATTTTAACGGTCTGGGAACCCTGAAACAAACGATCAGCATAAAAGCGAGCCCATCAGGAAAAGATGTAGTGGGTTATCTGGAATATGATCAATTCGGAAGACAGGTTCATGATTATCTTCCCGTTCCCCAGACAGGAACACAAAACGGAGCCATTTATGCCTCTCCGCTGAGCAATGCTACGTCGGTGTACGGCTCGGAGAAAATTTTCAGCGAGAAAAACCTGGAAAAATCCCCTTTAGGAAGAGTCAGTCAGATCTCCCCTTTAGGAAATACCTGGTCACAGCACCCCATTACTTTCGGATATAGTGCCAACCTTTCGGGTGAAGTGAAAAAGTATGTAGTCACCACGAGCTGGCTGGAAGGAAGAACCAATTCACAGATTACGGTATCCACTCCTTACACGGCTAATCAGCTAACGAAAACTATGGTTACTGATGCAGATACAAACACAACCACTGAATTTCAGAATGGAGATGGACAAACAATTTTGGTAAGAAAGAATGACGGTACTCAGGATACAGACACCTATTACCTTTATAACGAATATGGTCAGCTGGCAGCTGTCATTCCTCCTTTGGCAGTAAAAGCTCCATGGAATGAAACAACACTGAATACCCTTTGCTACCAGTATCGTTATGACGGGATGGGAAAACTCGTTGAGAAAAAACTGCCCGGTAAAGGATGGGAATATCTTATCTACGATCAGCAGGACAGAGTGATCATGACACAGGATGCCAGCCTGAGAACTTATGAAAATACTTTTGGAACCATAGGCTGGATGTTTTCCAAATATGATAAACTGGGAAGAGTGGTCTACTCCGGTTTTTTTCCGGGTACAGAATCCAGAGAAAGCCTTCAGAATAAGGTTAACAATCTGACCGTAAATGCTGAAAACAACGAAGCAAGAAGCACAGGTTCCTTTACGGCAAACGGGATAGAAGTGTATTATTCCCAGAATGCATTTCCATCGGGAAATATGACCGTGTTAGCTGTGAACTATTATGATTCTTATCCTTCCTACAGTTTTAATCCGGCTTTTCCGGCTTCTGTACTGGGACAGGAGGTTATCACAGACAGTCCTACTGCTTCTGTGAACACCAAAACCCTGCCTACCCTGAGCCTTGTCAGGAATATAGAAGATACAGGATGGACGAAAAATTATGTATATTATGATAAAAAAAGTAGAGGAATTGCTTCCTACTCTATCAATTACCTGGGAGGCTATACAAGATCTGAAACGGAACTTGATTTTGCAGGAGTGACCAGGCAGACCAAAGTATACCATAAAAGATTAAGCTCCGATACGGAAAAAGTGATTACCCAGACTTTTGAGTATGATGCCCAAAACAGGCTTAAAGTCCACAAACATAAAGTGGATGGCAATGCGCAGGAAGAAATCCTGGCACAAAATGATTATAATGAGCTGTCCCAGCTTTCGAACAAAAAAGTCGGCAACAATCTGCAGAGTATAGATTACACCTACAATATTCGTGGAGCCCTTACCCAGGTAAATGATCCGGCAGCATTGGGTATCAAACTGTTCGGGTATAAGCTGAAGTATTTCAATCCCCAGAATACAACGGCTTCTACCGGGAAATATAACGGTAATATTACAGAAGTAACGTGGAAAACAGCCTCTGATCAGGTCCTGAGACAGTATAATTATCAATATGATGCTTTAAACAGATTAAAAAAAGGAATATATTCCGAACCGGATGCATCAGTACCTCAAAACGGGCTTTTCGATGAGACCATAGGCTATGATGTGAACGGTAATATCACTTCGCTGCAGAGAAACGGAAAATCATCGTCAGGAACGGCGCAGCTTATTGATAACCTTACTTATAATTATACCGGAAACAGGCTTAATACAGTGACCGATATATCCGGCAGCTACAGCGGCTACCCGGACACTTCAGGAACCCTTATTTCCTATGATGAGAACGGGAATATGAAAGACCATAAGGATAAAGGAATATTACAGATCGATTATAACTTTTTGAACCTTCCGGATTATATTAAGTTTGATAAGGGATTACAAACACGTACAGGTGTCATTAATGAAAATACAATCTATACCTACCGTGCAGACGGAACAAAGGTAAAGAAAGTATATAACTACACGCCTTTTGACCCCCTGGGGACTGCTACAAATCTTACATCCAGTATTACTGAATATCTCGATGGCTTTCAGTATGAAACTACAACAAGCAAAAAAGGAACAGGCCCCCTTGTTTTAAAATTTATTCCCACAGCAGAAGGCTATTATAATTTTGAAAATAATAAGTATATTTACAGCTATACCGACCATCTTGGAAATGTACGGGTAAGCTACTCCAGATCCTCAGCTGGCAGCGCAGAAGTTCTTGAAGAAAACAAT
>CBFQYI010000051.1:0-14880 GCA_965720825.1 uncultured Chryseobacterium sp.
TCCACTTCAGGTGGGACAATTCGAGTCAGGAGATGAAGAACTGGATATGTGGCTCACACGAACTTATATTGAGTCCGGAGGAGGCGGAAATGCTGGAGAAAGCTATCTTTTAGCGTGGTATTTTGCAGCATTTCACACCAGAACCGATGCGTTTGAAAAAAGAGGACAAAAAGGATTATTGTTTACTGTAGGTGACGAACCCTGTTTAAAAACACTTTCTGCATCTGCGATCAGGGAAATCATGGGAAAAGGACAGCAAACCTATACTCATTTTGAACTGCTGGAAGAAGCAAAGAAAAAATATGAAGTATACCACATCAGTGTTTTGCATTCTGATCAGGCATTGAGGGCAGACAGAGGATGGAAAGAATTATTAGGACAAAACTGTATTTCCATAGCAGACCATAGGGAGATTCCTAATGTTATTAAAAGTATAATTTGTGATAAGTTTAAAAATCAAAGCTTCGGAACAACCGGAACAGGAGGATTGGATCAGTTTCAGATGCTTTAGAAATCTACAATTGCCATCAGAAAGAATGACAATGATAGGAATCTCAAAAAATAAAAAGACATGAAAAAGGCGCAAATAGTAATAGGACTTGGTTTTGGAGATGAAGGAAAAGGGATTACCACAGATTTTCTGGCTTCTCAGAATCCGGAGGCTGTTGTGATCAGATTTTCAGGAGGACAGCAGGCTGCCCATACCGTAATGATGGATAAAAGAAAGCATGTACATTCCAGTTTTGCAAGTGGTGCACTTCGCGGTCTGCCTTCTTACTTTACAGAGCATTGTACGATTCATCCGGTTTTTCTACTCAATGAGAGAGAAGAATTAAAAGCAAAAAATGGAAACATTGAGCTGCATATTCATCCATTGGCAAAAGTTACCACTCCTTTTGATGTATGGCAGAACAGAACAAATGCCCGTAATCTGGAACACGGAACCTGTGGAAAAGGAGTAGGAGCCACGATGAAAAGAAACGAAAGTCCTTACAAACTATTTGCTATAGACCTCATAGCGCCTAAAGAGATGCTATTAGAAAAGCTGAAAGGAATTGCCTATTACTATGGTTTTGTAGATGAAAGTGAGATTACAGAGCTTTTACAGCCTTTCTTAAATGCTATTGAAGCTATTGATTGGAAAATAAATGATTATAACTACCTGGCTTCGTTTGATCACCTTATTTTCGAAGGAAGTCAGGGTATTTTACTCGATATGGATCATGGCGTTTTTCCTAATGTAACCTATGCACATACGACTTCAAAAAATGCCTACGAAATCTGTAAGCTTTTAAAGATTGAAGATATTGAAATGTATTATGTGACCAGAAGCTATGCCACCCGCCACGGAAACGGTTGGATGAGCAATGAAAAGGAAATGGATCTGAAAAATAATGAAGAAGAAACCTGTACATTTAATGAATATCAGCAAGAATTAAGGGTTGGAGAAATAGATTGCAAACTGCTGAATTATGCCTTAAAGCTGGATGGAGCCTATGTATTTCCAACTAAAAAGAGCCTTGTCATTACCTGCTTAGATCAGGTTGAAGAGCAATTTAAATTAGAAAATCTGGATATTGAATTGAATACCATTTACGGATCCTATTCTCCTTATTCAAAAGATTTTAAACCAATTTTTAATTTCAAAAAGAAGAAGAAAGGATAAGATAAAAGCATTAATTTTATATTAAATGATAGAATAGAAGAATGATAAATGATTGAAAAATAATAACGATGAAAACGATACAATATTTGAAAGGAGATGCAACAGCCCCACAAGCCAAAGGGACAAAAATCATCGCCCATATCTAATGATATCGGAGGCTGGGGAAAAGGATTTGTACTGGCGGTTTCCAAAAGATGGGAAGAACCTGAAAAGAAATACAGAGACTGGCATCGCTTCAGAAGTAAAAATGATTTTGCATTAGGAAAAATTCAGTTGGTCCAGGTTGAAAAATACATATATGTAGCCAATATAATCGGACAAAAAGGAATAAAAACAGGAAGTCATGGAGTTCCTGTTCGATATGATGCTATTGAAAAAGCTCTCGAAAAACTTTCCAATGAAGCGTTGCTGCTGAATGCAAGCGTTCACATGCCGAGAATTGGATGTGGGTTGGCAGGAGGAAAATGGAAAGAAATAGAACCTATTATTGAAAGAACATTGCTTGCAAAAGAGGTGCAAGTGTATGTATATGATTTTGAATAAAATTAATAACCATGAAAACAACAACATTATATAGACCAGTAGGAGAAAAAGAAATGATCTTAATTATAGAAAGTGGATTTAAAGAATTTCCTCCGAGACTGGAATGGCAGCCCATTTTTTATCCCGTTCTTGATGAAAACTATGCTGCTGAGATTGCAGAAAAATGGAACACCAGAGACGAATCCGGCAACTATCTTGGTTTTGTAACCCAGTTTGATGTACTGGAAGAAGTGGTAGCTCAATATCCTGCTCAGAATGTAGGAGCAAGAAATCACAACGAGCTATGGGTTCCATCAGAAGAACTGGATAGTTTTAATAAAGCTATTGTAGGAAACATCAAAGTAACCCAAGTATTTATAGGAGAAGATTTTGAAAAAACGGGAAATTCAGAGCTGGAAGAGTTGATTTCTAACATAAAAGGATTAACTGTTAGCAATAAAGGAATGTCAAAAGATACATCTTCTGGTAAAATCTAAAAATAAATTTAAAAGGGTGGTTTTCGCAGTACTTACGAAGAAAGAAGAAATGCTGAAAACAATTGAAGAAATACAATGAAAATCAAGCTAAAAAAATATAAAGAACAATTACAAGACTGGCCTGGACAAGGATATCACATCATGGCTCAATATGATGATGAAAAAATTGTAGTGTATCAGTCCTATAGAAAAGAAATTGGAGAATTTGCAGTGAAGAATCAGTTCTTTGGCGGAAGTTTTAGTCTGGAAAGAATGACCTGGATAAAACCAAATTTTCTTTGGATGATGTACAGAAATGGCTGGGGGAGAAAAGAAGGTCAGGAGCATGTTTTGGCCATTCATTTGAAGAAAGAAGCTTTCATAAAATATCTGGAAAATGCCGTATATTCTTCTTACAATACAAGTTTTGGGAATTCCAGAGAAGATTGGCAGAAGCAGGTAAAAGAATCTTCAGTAAGGCTGCAATGGGATCCGGATCATGATCCTTTTGGAAATAAACTGGAACGAAGAGCTATACAGATTGGCTTAAGGAATGAATTTATTCGGTCTTTTTCTAAGGATGATATTCTTCTCATTGAAAATATTTCAGATTTTGTGGCAGAACAATATCAGTTTGTACTGAATGATGATTTAGATAATCTGATCATCCCTGAAGAAAAACCTTTATTATTTGATGATGAGGTTTTAAATAAAAAACTCAATTTAAGATGAGAATTGAATTAATAAAAGGAGACATCACAAAAATCCAAGCTGATGCAATTGTTAACGCAGCCAACTCATCCTTACTTGGTGGAGGTGGTGTAGATGGAGCCATTCACAGAATGGGAGGATCACAGATATTGGAAGAATGTGTTGCCATCAGAAATAGACAAGGAAAATGCAAAACGGGAGAAGCGGTAGTAACAAATGCAGGAAATCTCCCTGCAAAATATGTTATTCATACAGTAGGGCCAGTTTGGAACGGTCACGAAGAAAAGGAATCAACTCTTCTGGCAAACTGTTATCGTAATTCTTTGAATTTAGCAGAATGCCTTGATGTGAAGACGATTGCTTTTCCTAATATTAGTACAGGAGTCTATAGATTTCCAAAAGAGCTGGCAGGAAAAATTGCGATAGATGAAGTCAGAAAATTTCATTCAGATAGTATTGAGAAAGTTATTTTTGTCTGTTTTGATGATGAAAATGAAATGATTTATAAAACCCTTTTAAAGCTGTGAAAAAAAATAATTTCAGATTTGTAGATCAACCTGAAGATCCTAACGTGGGATTGGAAAATGAAGAAATTGCTTTTCTTCAGAAAGAATTGAATCTGCAGTTTCCTGAAAATTATATTTATTATCTTCAACATGCTGGAAAAAAATCAAATGCTTTCCCTGTGGAAAATGATATTGTAAAGCTGAAAAAATACCAAAGTCAATTGAAAGATGCTTTGAAGCAAAGAGACTTATTGAGCACTGAAAGTCTTTTTTGTTTTCAGTATAATATTGAGTATGAACCTCTGGTGGGACAGGATTTTGAAATCTTTTATTTTTTCAATTTATCAGATCCTAAGTCTCCCGATCTGTATATTTTTGGTGACTTTATCACCAATTTTGACTGGTTGGGATATGATAAAGAGCTTACAAATAAAGAAAATTTTGTAGATTTTATCAATCATAAAACGAAAGATAAATTTGGACCAAAGCGACTTAAAAGAATAGGAAATACCCTTTTAGGGATTCTGTTAGCTCCTTTTATTATAATCGTGCTGATTATTGTTGCGGGCCAAGTTTTAATAGAAAAAATTAAAAACCAATGAAAAAACTAACCATATTAAGCGGCGCAGGAATCAGTGCCGAAAGCGGAATAAAAACCTTCAGAGACGGAGATGGTCTCTGGGAAAATCATAATGTAACGGATGTGGCAAGTCCGGAAGGATGGAGAAAAGACAGAGCTTTGGTCCTTGAATTTTACAACCAGAGAAGACGCCAGCTTCATGAAGTACAGCCGAACGAAGCGCATCAATTGCTGGCAGAGCTGGAAAAACATTTCGATGTCCAGATCATTACCCAGAATATTGATGACCTTCACGAAAGAGCAGGATCTACCAATATTCTTCATATTCACGGAGAATTGTTCAAATCATGTTCGAGTAATAATAAAAGCCTGATTTATGAACAAAAAGATGATATTAAAATTGGAGATAAAGCAGAAGATGGAGCACAATTAAGACCTTTTATTGTTTGGTTTGGAGAAGATGTCCCTTTGTATCAAACAGCAAGAGAAATCGTGAAAGAATCTGATATTCTGCTGGTAATCGGAACTTCTCTGCAGGTGTATCCTGCTGCCGGTCTGATTCATGATATCAAAGACGACTGTCTTTTAATCGTCATCAATCCTAATGAAACAGGATTCGGATACGGACAGAGAGCCGTAGTAATGAAGGAAACAGCTACGCAAGGAATGAAATTATTATTTGATAAACTGGTGAATCTTGCCTGATGGAAAACAACGTAAAAGCAGGAATAATGGGTGTCTGCATTGGAGATGCACTGGGTGTTCCAGTAGAATTTAAAAAAAGGGAAGACCTGAAAAGAAATCCGGTAACAAAAATGCTGGAATACATGTCCTGGAATCAACCCAAAGGAACTTGGAGTGATGACAGTTCTCTTACACTTTGTCTTGCCGAAGAGCTTACCAAAGGCTACGATCTGGAGAAAATCGGACAAAGTTTTGTGAAGTGGAATAAGTATGGTCACTGGACTGCCCATGGAAGGCTTTTCGATATTGGAGGAACTACAAGGCATGCACTGGCAAGATTAATCAAAGGCGAAAGTGCCAGATTTTCAAGAAATATTTTTGAAGAAGACAATGGGAATGGTTCTTTAATGAGAATTCTTCCTCTTGCCTTTTATCTTGAGAATGAAAATGATATTCAGAAAATTTATCTTACGGTAAAAGAGGTTTCAGCAATAACTCATGGTCATTTTCGTTCTGTTTTTGCCTGTTTCATCTATGTTATTTTTGCCATTCAGTTGTTGAAAGGGAAGAGCAAAAGAGAAGCATACACTTATACACAAAAAGTTTCGTTGAAATATGCTGAAGAACAGGGTTTTAATCCAAATGAAATTGAGCTTTTCAGTAGAATTTTAAAGAATGATATTTCCAAATATCCTGAAGATGAAATTAAGAGTGGAGGGTACGTTCTTCACAGCCTCGAAGCTTCCCTATGGTGTTTTCTCAACTCAGAAAGTTATTCAGAAGCGGTTTTAAAAGCTGTCAATCTGGGAGAGGACACGGATACTACCGGAGCGATCACCGGAGGTATCGCCGGAATGTATTATGGATATGAAAATATTCCGCAGGAATGGATTGCTGAGCTGGTGAGGAAAGATGATATTGAAGAACTATGTGAGAAATTACACCAAAAATTAATGAATTAAAACACAACCCATGAACGAAATAGAAAAGAAAAAGATAAGTAAATTTTTAAGCCTGATCTTGCGGCATCAGCCGGAAAGTATAGGCCTTACACTGGATGAAAACGGTTGGGCAGATGTAGAAGAATTGAGTACGAAATCAGCCCAAAAGAGAATATATTTTACTCCTGAAGAATTAGATGAGGTAGTAGAAACCAACAATAAAAAGCGTTTTGCTTTTAACGAAAATAAAACCATGATCAGAGCAAGTCAGGGACATTCTATTGATATCGATCTGGCGTTGGAAGCCAAACAGCCTCCGGAATTTCTGTACCATGGAACAGCAGAATCCAATATTTCTTCTATTTTAGAAAAAGGAATTGAAAAAAGAACACGCCAGCATGTACACTTAAGTACTGATAAAGAGACCGCTACAAAGGTCGGAATGAGACACGGCAAACCTGTGATTCTGACCATCAGAACCGGAACAATGCATAAGGAAGGATTATCTTTCTACCAGTCAGCAAACGGAGTATGGCTGACCGATTTTGTGGATGCAAAATATATTTCAAAATAAAATGAGCAGAACATTAGTAATAGGAGACATCCACGGAGGATTTAAAGCTTTGTTGCAGGTTCTTGAAAGAGCAGGAGTGACACAGAATGATCAGCTGATCTTCCTCGGAGATTATGTAGACGGATGGAGTGAGTCCTCACAAATGATACAGTTCTTACTGAAACTTTCTGAAAGACAGGAATGTATTTTCATCAAAGGAAATCATGATGCATGGTGTGAGGACTGGTTGGCATTTGGACAAAAGCCCGATGTATGGCTTTTCAACGGAGGAAAAAGTACAGTAGAAAGTTATGCTGATTATTCCCTTGAAGATCTGGATATTCATCTCGAATTCTTTCAAAGGATGAAAAATTATCATATTGATGATCGGAACCGGCTGTTTATTCATGCAGGATATGCTTCTATGCACGGACCTGAAAAGGAAGTCTATTCCAGTAATTACCGCTGGGACAGAACCCTTTGGGAAACTGCCGTGGCAATGGATAAAAAACTGTCGAAAAATTCTGAATTATATCCTAAAAGACTGCTTTTGTATAAAGAAATATTCATCGGACATACCCCAACGCTGGATATTGGAATTAATACTCCTGCCAATAAAGCCAATATCTGGAATATGGATACCGGAGCAGCCTATAACGGATCTTTATCCATCATGGATATTGACTCCAAGCAATTCTGGCAAAGCGATCCGCTTCCCTCCTTATATCCTAAAGAAAAGGGCAGAAATTAATAGTATCGAGAACAAACCTAACAGGTTTTCAAAACTTATTAGGTTTCTATTTCAAAGTAATTTTACCTTTTCACCCTCTTGCAATTTTGACTGCCAGTACATCCCCTTTCTCACAAAAGATGATTAATTTTGAAGTCTGAAAATACGGCTTCAATGAAACTTAAATATCTTTTATTCACCCTGAGTTCTACCCTGTTTTTGGCTCAAAAATCATTTCAAACTCCTTTTGAAAAAGGAAATGGAAATCAGTCGGTTACCTACGATGAAATGAATAGCTATTACCAGGATCTGACGAAAAATTTCAATACCATTCAATACCTTAAAAAAGGAGAAGATGATAACGGAAAACCCATTTATGTGGTCGTCTATAATCCTTTTCCGGAAAAAGACCTTGAAAAATTAAGAAAAGACAAAGCCATCCTCTTCGTCAACAATGGCATTCATCCTGGAGAACCGGATGGAATTGATGCTACGATGATGTTGATGAGAGATCTTGCCACTAAAAAGATTAAAACTCCACAGAATTTTATCATTGCCGCTATTTCTGCCTATAATGTAAGTGGAATGCTGAACAGAGGATCCTATTCCAGAGCCAATCAAAATGGCCCGGAACAGTATGGTTTCAGAGGAAATGCAAGGAATTATGACCTGAACAGAGATTTTATCAAGGCAGATTCTAAAAATGCCAGAAGCTTTCAGGAGATCTATCAGTGGTTAAAACCGGATGTTTTTATTGACAACCATGTCAGCAACGGAGCAGATTATCAATATACTTTCACCTACATTTCTACGTTTAAAGAACGTCTGGGAAACACCCTTGGAAATTATTTCTACAATGATTATCAGGCTAAAAACCTTGAGGATATGAAAAAATTGGGGTATGAAAGTACTCCCTACGTCAATATTCACGGAGATGTTCCGGAAGTAGGATTTGCTTCATTTGAAGATTCTCCGAGATATTCCACAGGATATACTTCCCTTTTTAATTCTTTGGGAACCGTTCCTGAAACCCATATGCTGAAACCGTATGATAAAAGGGTAGATGCCACTTACAAATATATGCTGGTCAACCTGCAGAATTTGGATAAAGATTATAAAAAAATAAAGCAGCTTCGTATAGAGAATTTAGAACAATATCAGGCCGGAAAACAATACGGAATCCGTTGGAAAATAGACTCTACAAAGTTCTCTACCATGGATTTTAAAGGCTATGAAGGAAAATATAAACCGAGTGAAGTTTCAGGGAAACCAAGGTTGTATTATGACAGAAATAAACCCTTTACGAAGAATATAAAACTATTTACAACAGCGGTTCCAACAGGATATATTACCATTCCGAAGTACTATGTTATTCCGCAGTCGCAGTACCGTGTAATTGAAGAATTTAAAAGAAATAATATTCAGATGAAACCGATACAGAAGGATAGTACTTTAATGGTTGAGTCTTGTAAAATCAAAGACTTTAAAACCGTTAAAAACCCTTACGAAGGACATTATCTGCATTTTGAAACTACAGTTGATGCTACACAGAAAAACAGGGCATTTACAGCCGGAGATTATCTGGTTTCAACCAATCAGCCTGGTGTAAAATATATTATAGAAACCCTTGAGCCTGAGGCATTAGACTCGTTTTTCAACTGGAATTTTTTTGATGGAATTCTGGCGCAGAAAGAATACTATTCTGCTTATATTTTTGAAGATACTGCTGCTGAACTTTTGAAAAAGGATAAAAAACTGAAAGAAGCTTTTGAAGCAGCGAAAGCATCGGATAAAAAGTTGTCTGAAGATGGAGATTCACAGTTAGATTGGGTGTACAGACATTCTCCTTATTTTGAAGAAAAAACATTCAGACAGTATCCTGTTTATAGAGTGTTGTAAGTATTTGACATTGAATTAATAAACAAAAAAAGACGTTTCGCCTGAAACGTCTTTTTTATTATCTTGGTAAGCCTCTCTTCAAGGCCATTTCTGCTCTTTTAACTGCCATCTTCTCTTTCCAGTCCATGTAGCTCTTTTTGAAGTTTGACTTCATAATGTCGTCAAATTTACGCTGTACGGTCAGATTCCACAGAGAATGTGCTTTTACTGCCCATGATTTGTCCCATGCTCTTAAGGAAATTGAGAAACTTCCATCCAGATATTTCATCCAATGCCACCATCCGGTAGGCATAAATAATGTATCTCCATGCTCAAGGAAACACTCAATTCCTTCTACACCATCCAGTGCCGGGAATTTTGTGAAATCCGGATTTTCGATATCATAATCCTCCAGTGCATAGGTTGCATAAGGTATCTGATAAAGTCTTTCTCTCCATTTATAATCAAAAAGAAGAATATGTTTTCTTCCGTTGAAATGCGTATGGAAAATATGAGCCATATCAATATCGAAGTGAAGGAAGGTTACAGAACCTTTTCCTCCAAAGAACATATTCGGGTATTTATCAAGGAAGCCTCCCATTAATTCTTTTGGAGAAATATAATCTTCCAGAAGTTTTGGAGCATATTTTATGGGGTCGAAGAGGAAAATTCTAAGATCAGTAGGCTCTCGCTGTATAAGATCTATATAATCTCCAAATTTCATTTTTGCTGCTGATGCATTGATGGGAGCAGATGGGTCTGCCTTTGAGCTGTCATATAGCGGAACCTCCACATCTCCTACAACCTCCTTCATATATTCCATCGTCCATTTTTGGTAAGCAGGCCATTTTTTTGCCATATTTTTGATGACAACGGGCCTTCTTGGCTTCAGATATTTTTCGTAGAATTCTTCTTTCGAAATGTCATCTACAACATCTATAGGCTTTAAAATTATTCCCATTTTATAAATTTTATGTTACAAAATTATTAAATATATATTTATGAGATAGCGTTTAATTTTTTTTTAATCTATGATTCAAATCAGATTTTCCTATTTAGAATAAGTAAGATTATTAATTCTTTAGCTTCTTCTTAAAATTGTTCTTTTATGTGATCAATAAGACAAAATCTATTCAGATTATGTTATATAAATCAAAAATAAATAGCTCCCTTCTTTTGCAAATTTTTTATGCCAAAACATGATTTTATGATACAATAAGTATTCGCCAAAATGGGTGAACAGTTTTTGAATCTGTTTAAAAATATTTCTTTTTTAAAAGAAAAATCAAAAGCTTGAAAATTATCACTATTTTTGTAGTGATATTGATTTAACCTTTAACAATAAAATTCATCTTTATAAAAAGTGTAACAAAAAACTACAATGATTAACTAATTGAGCAAATAATAAGTATGAAAAAAAATATTTCTTTATTTCTGATGCTTTTCTTTACTGTGCTTACTTTTGCACAGAAAACGGTTTCAGGAAAAATTACTGATGATGACGGGGTAGCAATACCAAGCGCCAGTGTAACCATAGAAGAGCCCGGTAAAGATGCTATTCTTGCTTATGCCATTACAAATTCCAAAGGAGAATATAAAGTAACTTTTACATCCGCTGAATCCAATGTAGATCTGAAAGTAAAAGCATTCAATCAGAAACCTCTTACAAAACAGATCAGCAATAGTGACCAGAATCTGAATTTCAAAATGCAGTCTGAAGCTACAGAAATTAAAGAAGTACAGCTGAAAACCAAAATGATCACCGCAAGAGGAGACACCATTTCTTACGATCTTAAGGCATTCAATAGTAAAAACGACAGAACCCTTGCGGATGTCATGAAAAAGATTCCGGGAATTGAGGTCAACAAAGACGGAACAATTCTATACCAGGGAAATGCCATCAATAAATTCTATGTGAACGGAAAAGACCTGATGGAAGGTGGTTATGGAACCATCAACAATTCACTTCCTAAAGATGCCGTACAGAAAGTAGAAGTTCTGGAGAACCACCAGCCGGTAAAAATACTTCAGGATAAAGTACCTTCAGATCAGGCAGCCATCAATATCAAACTGAAAAACTCTGTCACCATGACAGGAAGAGGAGAAGTAGGAACCGGATTTGGAGATCCATGGCTTTGGAATGTAAAACTGACGCCTATGTTTTTCGGACAGAAAAGCCAGTGGGTTGTCAATTATAAAACCAATAACATGGGTGAGCAGGTGGAAAATGAAGGTAATATCCTGGCATTCGGAAATGGATGGGAAGGTAGAAGAATTAATGCAGGCCAAAATAGTTGGTTAGGTGTAGAAAATGCAACGACTCCTGATCTACCGGTAAAGAGATACTTAATGAATAATGTTCATTATCTGTCAGCCAATTATTTAGTAAACATTGATAAGAAAAAAGAATGGGAATTAAAAGCCAGTGCAAACTATACTAATAATGTTGTAAATAGGGAAGGTTATACTCAGAAAAATTATTTTGCAACACCTACATCGGGTGAGTCTACTGTGATCCAAAATATCCTGAATAATTTTTATACAGATAAAGCAAAAGGAGAATTAATTTTCACGAAAAATGCCAAAAAAGGATTTTTTAAAAATACAACAAGCTTTTCTCAATTCTGGAATGCAGATAGAGCGTTAGCAGATAGAAACAGCACGTCGGCTAATACTTCAAGCAGACATGGAGAAGAAGCTTTGGAATCTCCTACGTCATCTTTCCAAAACTCATTAAGCACGATAATCCCATGGAAGGAAAAAATGGTTAATGTTAAATCATTTATCAATTATCAGACTGATAGACAAACATTGGATGTGACGCCAGCTTCATACCTTGAGATTCCTGGATTTACGCCGGGTGCTAATGCTGAAATGGTGCGCCAGAATTTCAGATTAAGAACTTTTGAAGCCAATCATTCTGCTAATGTTGGATTTTCTGCAAAAGGATGGACATTTACTCCAGAAATAGGATTCAATTATAAGACAACAGCTCTTAATTCTACATTAACAAACCTTCAGGCAGGACAATATCTTGAATATGGAGAAAAGTATAATAATGATCTTTCTTATTCTATAGCTACACCTTATGGAAGCCTAGGGCTAAATTATAAAAGTGAATCATGGATGCTTTTTGCCAATCTTCCTGTTAACTCCAACAATATTAAAGCAGATGATCCAACAAGAAACGTTTCTAAATCTGTAAATAAAATTACTTTTGAACCTAATGTTTTCTTACAATATTCATTTGCTTCATTTTGGAAGGCATCTGTAAATGGGAATATCAATAATAACTTTGGAGATGTAAATACTGCTTATGCTGGATTCTTAATGCAGTCTCCAAATGGTATAAATGTTATGGATCCTCAAAATCCAATACCACAAAATAATAGTAAATCTACCGGAACAAGATTGGAATATAGAAATCCACTTAATAATTTGTTTTTTAATATTAATTATAGATTCAGTGACAGCAAAAGAAATCTTATTTCTGATCCGGAGAGAAATAACGAAGGATTTATTATTGGACATTATAGAGAACAAGACAATCATGCAGTAAGTAATGTATATAGTGCAGAAGTAGGAAAATATTTTCCAAAGTTTAAAACAAATGCCTCAGTAAGCTATAGTAATAATACTTCCCGTTCTGATGCCTATCTGAATAAGGGAGCATATGCAAGTGAAAATAATAGCCAGTCTTTTGGCTTTAAATTGAATAATACATACTTCAGCTGGATGAGTTTGGATTATAATGGTAGTATTTCTATAACCAAACAGACCAATACAAGTTTCATTTCTGAACTTAACGGTAAAAGCAAAAGAAACGGATATAATCATAACCTGGCGGCATTTTTTTATCCTCTAGAAAACCATACGATAGGATTTAATTGGGATCAGGTAAATAGCAGTAATGTAAATCAAAGCTACAATAATGCTTTTTATGATATTTCTTATCAGTTTTCATGGGCAAAAAAGAAAGTTGATTTTGAAATTAAATGGATGAACATTGCCAACAGAAAGGTTTTTGAAACATATGATGTAAATGCAACGGCAACAACATATAGCAGAATTCAACTTCGTCCTAGCCAGGTGATGTTTACTGTAAAATTCAACTTTAAATAAAATAAAAACCAATCCTGATGGATTGGTTTTCTTTATTGAGATATATTGAAATTAAAAGCTTTGCTGGTCTGCTGAAGGCCCATAGCTTCCCGGCAAAGGAATATTGTTTAGTCTGTAATACACTCCCAGTTGAGCCCTATGATGAGTGATTTGGTTTAAAGCATGGCGGATAGCACCGTACTTGCTCCAGCTTGCCAGTTCGTGGCCGTCATTTTTAATCGTCCAGCTGGGATTCAGATCGTCTTCTGAACTATTTTCCAATGCTGTTTTTGCAGATTGATAATCATCCTCCAGTTTTTTCATAAGATCATCTTTTGTAGAAAGAATGGTAGGTTTGTAGTCTCCTTTGGTAAAATCCAACTCAGAAGTTTTCAAAATAGTGTTTGGCCATTCAAAAACTTCAACAAGATGGGTGGCAAGTGGCATCAGTTTCATACTTTTTTCATGCGGAGCATAATCGTTTTTTCCTTCAGGGAATAGTTCAATAAATTTTTTTGTGGTTTGGAACTCTCCCTCCAGTTCGGATTTTAATTGAGATAAGGTATCCATAATATTTTGTTTTTTAGAAACTTAAAGGTAAGCGTTTTAAAAATGAAACTGTTTTAAGAGAATCATAATTTTTTAATTAGTAAAGAGTTGAAACGGTGAATATTTTTTACCAAAAAATAAAATTTCAGAAAAACTGTAACAAAAGAAGACAAGTGATTACTAATTATATAAAACTTGCTACAATGAAAAAGTTATTTTCTGTATTTCTTATTGCTCTTTTTGCATTTGCGGGAGCTCAGGAATCTAAAGAAACAGCGAACCGTTTCTTTTATGAACTGACTTTTAAGCCGAAGAAAGACTCGGCAAGAATGGATAAGATCATTACTATTCTTGATATTACCCCTAAGAAATCAATCTATCAGGATTATACAATGCCGGCTCAGGATTCTATCATTAAAGTTCAGATAGAAGAAATGGAGAAAACGAAGTCTTTTAAGGATATGACCAAATTTATAAAGTGGCCAAAATTCTCTTATAAAATTATCAAAAGCTATCCGGACATGAAGGTTCAGTATGTAGATAGAATCAGTAGAAACCTATTCTCATACGAGGACGACCCGAAATTACAATGGAGTATTTTACCTGATAAAGAAAAAGTAGGTGCATACAATGCTCAGAAAGCAACTACAGAATTTGGAGGGAGAAAGTGGACGGCATGGTTTAGTTCAGACATTCCTTTTCAGGATGGCCCTTATAAATTTAAAGGACTTCCTGGCCTGATTGTAAAAGTTGAAGACGCTGATAAAAACTATTCCTGGCAATTGAGCGGAAATAAAAAGATCGAAAATTATGATGAATTATCATATGGCGATAAGATCAATGCTAAGATGGGAATGATGAGCAATACAATAACACCTACATCCAAAGAAAAATTCCTGAAGTCTTACGAAGGTTACAAAGCAGATCCGTTCGCAGAATCAAGACCTTACCTGACTGCAGAAAATATGAGCAGACCCATGCCG
>CBFQYI010000052.1:0-14778 GCA_965720825.1 uncultured Chryseobacterium sp.
TTTTCAGAATTTTCAGCACTTTCTTTCTCTGCAGGATATTTATGATGTTTCTCCAGGTATTTAATATCTTTCTGGATTCTTGCAATCTCGTTGTTGTTATCTTTTATACTTTCTTTCAGATACTTGATATCATCCTTCAGACTTTTGATTTCTTCTTTATAATCAAAAGGTTTTTCCGGTTCTTCGGTATACACTGTATCTCCCGGCTCTGCGTAAGCGGAGTCAACCACTGCAACAGCAGTACTGTCTGTAACAGCTTCCTCTGCCCAAAGATCCTTATAAGGTTTTGTATAGCTGATCATGCTCAGAACAGCACGGCTCCCGTTCCACGCTACAAATACATCATCATTGATATCTACATAAGAATAGTTCTTTCTGCTGGAAACTTCCTGTCCTTTTTTCTTTACAGAATTAATGAACTCCTGAAACTTTTCCTTATTATCAATGATAAAATGGGTATTGTACGCTTTAATGGAGTCATTAAAACTGGCATAGTGATATTGAACAGCGTCGTATTTGATTCCTGTTTTGGAGTAATCTGTCCATGAAAGATTTTCTTTGCTCTTTTTGCTAAGTTCATGCAGCAAAGGATTCAGTTTATTCCAGTTGATTTTATTATTAAGCTGTTTTCCGTTGACTTCCATATAAAATACGACATCGGAAGGGATTTTCATACTTTTTTGGGCTAAAATCAATGTAAAGCCAAAGAGAACGAAAATAATGGTTTGCGTTTTTAAAAAGATAGATTTCATGACTATAGTTTAGAAATTTATTGAAAAAGAATGGTGTTTTGTATTTGTTTTTTCTGAAGGATTACATCCAGGATATCTGCTTCCAGTTTAAGAGCCTTTTTGTTAGGAGAAAGTACGTAAGCAGTATTAGTTTGTGATTTCACTGGATTTTCAAACTGCATAATGGAAGTATATCGCGCGTCGTTAAAAACTTCCTTATCGGCCTTGCTCATCTTATCGTAATCTTCTTTGAAAGTATTGACTTTATTTCTTGTCAAGGTCTTTCTCTCAAGATTCTGGGCATAAACCTGAGTTGGAACCATTTTACCCAGTATTTTCTGAGCTTTCAGTTTTTCCAGACCTGCATTGATATTTTCAATTTTTTTGAAATTACAGCTCAGCTTGATGATGTAATTATCAAAATCCATAGAAGTTTTCACATTACTGATTCCTGGAGTCGCTTTGAAGATTTTAGCAGCTTCATTGATTTTATTTTCAATTTCTGACTTTTTAGGAACTTTTTTTCCATTGATGGTTTCCATTTTAGAAATTGAAGCAAGTCGTGTTTTGCTCTTGCTGGCGTTAAGAATAACGGTATATTCTCCTGTTCCGTCAGCTTTTATATTCACTTTATCAAGAATATCAAAACAGCTTGTCAGAAACAGCAAAGGAATGCATAGAAGAAATAATCTGAGAAAATTTTTCATGATTAGGTTTAAAAGCACAAAATTACTTAATTCTGGCCTTACATCCTTATAATCTTTGATTTTTTGGGCATAAATAGCTGTTTCCCGGTACTTCTTCAGGGGAAAATACGGTACTCTTTCCGTATATTATTTTTTAAACACGCCCTTTAAGATAATCCTGACGAAGATCTTCATCCAGTTTTTCAATAGCATACCGAAGGCAGGTTCTTGGCATTTCTTTGTAATACTGATTCAGATAGCTGATCAGCTCACCTTCATTTTTATTTCCCATTTCCCTGAGCAGCCATCCGTTTGCTTTGTGCATCAGGTCATGTGGATGTTTCAGATTTCTGGTGACAAATTCTTTGGTCAGATCAAATGAACCCTTTTTTATATAGTGCATAGTTCCCACTACAGCAATTCTCTTATGCCACATTTCATCAGATTCCGAAAGCTCTACAAGAAGGTTTTCTTTCTGATTTTCAAAAGCATATCTCCCTAAAATTTTATAACAGGTAGAGTCTACCAGATCCCAGTTATTAACATAAGGAAGATGATCCAGATAAAAAGCGACCACTTCTTCTTTTACGGCTTTATCTTTTGTTTTCTCAAACTTTGAAATCAGCATAAAAAGAGCCGTCAGCCTGTGCTCATGATACTTTGAAGAAAGTAATGTACCGAGTTCTTTTAAACTTACTTTTGAATAATATTCTTTGGCCACAGAGCGCTGATCCGGAACTTTCACTCCCAGAAATAAGTCGCCTTCGCCATATTCTCCTTTTCCTGTTTTGAAAAATCTTGGAAAAAATTCCGCCTTTTCAGGAATGGATAAAACAGCAAGTGCTTCCTGTATTTCTTTAACAATGTTCATATGACAATTTAAGCGTTTTCTTCTACAGTAATATTTTCCTGCTCCTCCTCTTCTTTGGCAATCTTATTAGGATTCGCCACCTTAGCAATGGTAAGCCCCTGAACAATGATTGAGAATACTACAACACAATAGGTAATACTTAAAATAATTTCACTGTATTCACTTTTAGGAATAGACATCGCCAAGGCAATGGAAACGCCTCCTCGGATTCCTCCCCAAACCAGAACTTTCACCGTCTGCGGACTGAAACTTCTTCTCAGGGAAGTAAATTTGGTAGGTCCCCAAATAGAAATAAATCTTGCAAACAGAACTACTACAATGGCAGCTAAGCCCGGAATCATGAAATGTCTGAGATCTTTAATCATCAAAAGTTCAAATCCGATGAACAGGAATAGCACTGCGTTCAGGATTTCATCAATCAATTCCCAGAATTTGATCAGATAGTCCTGAGTAACCGATTTCATTTTGAAACTTCTGTTGAAATTTCCCATAAACAATCCTGCAGCAACCATCGTCAATGGTCCTGAAATATGCATTTGACGGGCAATCAAATACCCTCCCATTACAACAGAAAGTGTTACTAATACAGAAATAATATAATCATCTACTTCACGCATCAATCTTGAAGTAACCCATCCTAACAGAACTCCGAGTAAAAGACCTCCTCCAGCTTCTTTAAGCAGAAGCAATCCGATTGTTTCAACACTCAGATCCACTTCTTTTCCAATCGCCAGCTGTAAAATCACCGTAAAGACCACAACAGCCATACCGTCATTGAAAAGAGACTCTCCAGCTACTTTTGTTTCCAATGATTTGGATACATTCGCCTGTTTCAGTACACTCAGAACCGCAACCGGATCGGTAGGAGAAATCAACGCACCAAAAACAAGACAATAGATAAAAGGAAGTTTTACCCCTACATAAGGAAGCAGGTAAAACATTCCGAATCCTACGACAAAAGTAGAAATCACAACACCTACTGTGGAAAATATCACTACAGGTCTGAACTGTTCTTTCAGGTCATTAATATTAATATGAATTCCCCCTGCAAAGAGCAGAAAATTAAGCATGGCACCCATCAGAACTTCTGTAAAGTCTATACTGTCCATCAGGTTGTGAAGATGTCCGAAAGTTCTCGGAAGAACCGTTTCTCCGAACAGTACCAGAAAAATAGAAACTACAATGGCAATCACCATAATTCCGATGGTACTTGGAAGTTTTAAAAACCTATAGTTAAGATAGGCAAATATTGATGCTAATACGATTAATGCTGAAAATGAATAATATAATTCCACTAAGTGCTTTTATTTTAAGATTAATTGGTGAGTTCTAAATAGAGTATTTTGATATAAATCTGATTGCCATCCTTTTCCCAGATATCAAACATGGCATCTTTAGAAGCTTTCGAACTCCTTGTATAGTCCTGTCCTATATTCAGAATATTCAGCAGAATGTATTCATCTCCTACAGAATTAACGATATAGGCTGTTTTTTCTGACTTTCCGTCCCCCGAACTTCTGATCCCTTCAGTAAGGGTACGGAATTGGTTCAGATGATGGATAAAGTTATTTCCATCCTTTACAGAATCGTAAGCCCTTAGAAGAATCAACAGCACATCCAGGTTGGTAGGATCTTTATCATACAACGCTTTTCCCTGTTTGATACAATCTGCAAAATTGTTTTGTTTAAAAGCTTCTACCAGACTTTTAAAACTATCATCTGATGTACTTATTTTATCGTTTCTAAAATTTCTTCCGTAGTATAGATATTGAGATTCTATACTGTCCAGAGATTTAGGATATCCTTTAAATTTGAAAATAAGCTTCTCGTAATTGTATGGAGAGTCGGAAGTCCTGAGACTTTTTTCAATAGCTTTTAAGTCAATTTTTGATTTCTGGCTGAATCCAAAAACCGAAAACAGGATAAATAAAAGGAAAAAATGGTATTTCATTAATTGTTGCTTTCTTCTTCGTCGTTGTCGAAATATTCGAAAAGGAAATCGTTGTATGGGAATCTGGAAATATGAATTTTCATCACCTCATCATAGATCATTTTCTTCATTTCAGGAAAGTTTTCCTTTGTTAATGCAGAAATGAAAACAGTTGGATACTTGGATTTTGCCATCCAGGTTTTTTTCCATTCCTCCAGAGAAACATTTTTACGGGTAGAAGGGGTAAGATCATCCTCATCTTTTTTCTCATAACTGAAATCATCAATTTTGTTGAAAACCATAATCATTGGTTTCTGATGTGCATTGATCTCCATCAGGATATGATTTACAGATTCTATGTGGTCTTCAAAGCTTTCGTGAGAAATATCCACCACATGAATCAAAAGATCAGCTTCACGAACCTCATCCAACGTAGATTTGAATGATTCTACCAGCTGAGTAGGTAGTTTTCTGATGAATCCTACTGTGTCTGTCAACAAAAACGGAAGATTTCCAATCACCACTTTTCTTACTGTGGTATCAAGGGTTGCGAATAGTTTATTTTCAGCAAAAACTTCAGATTTTGAAATAGAATTCATCAAAGTAGATTTCCCTACGTTGGTATATCCTACCAAAGCGGCACGAACCACTTTTCCACGGTTGTTACGCTGAGTAGCCATTTGCTTGTCAATCGTCTTCAGTTTCTCTTTCAGCAATGTAATTCTGTCACGGATAATACGACGGTCGGTTTCAATTTCCGTTTCACCGGGACCTCTCATTCCAATACCTCCTTTCTGACGCTCAAGGTGAGTCCACATTCTTGTTAATCGTGGTAAAAGATACTGATATTGTGCCAGTTCCACCTGAGTTCTTGCATATGAAGTCTGTGCTCTTTGGGCAAAAATATCGAGAATAAGATTGGTACGGTCCAGGATCTTAACTTCCATATCTCTTTCCAGGTTTTTAAGCTGTGAAGGAGAAAGTTCATCATCAAAAATTACGGTTCCGATCTCGTTTTCTTTTACATATTCTTTTATCTCAATAGCTTTTCCACTTCCTATAAAGGTTTTGGAATCCGGCTGAGTTAGTTTTTGGGTAAAACGTTTTTGTACGGTTGCTCCTGCTGTGAAAGCTAAAAACTCCAGTTCATCTAAATACTCCGTCAGTTTTTCTTCATCCTGATTTTGGGTAATAACACCCACCAAGACTGCTTTCTCATAGTTATGTTCTTTCTTTTCTAACATTAAGTTCTGTCTATGTTTATGATTTTTACAAGTTAATATTTTTCAGAAAAAAAACAAAATCAATTTTTATTTAATAACATATTTTAATATAAATTTAAGTTTACCGATGAATGATATATAAAAAATCAATAACTTTATATAATAAAATTCTGATTTTTAAATATTTAAATTAAAAAACTAATCTCCGGAATATCATGATTACCCATATTAAATGTATGATTATTGATGATGATGAACTGGACAGGCTGGTTCTTCAGCATTATATCAGGCAATATCAAAACATTGAAATTGTTGCCACTTTCGACTCTGCAGAGAAGGCTATTCCCTATCTTGATCTTCCTGCTGATGTTCTGATTACTGAAACTAATTTAAAGGGCATGAGCGGTCTTGAACTCCGCAAATTAGCCCATAAGATACCCGCCTGTATTTTCGTAAGCTCACATCCTGAGCTGGCTGCCGGAGCTTTTGAGATCAATACGCTGGATTTTATTATTAAACCTCTTACTGCAGAACGCTTTCATCATTCCATGGAAAAGCTTTTTGATTTTTTTGAAGTAAAGGAAAAATGTGAATGCTATGATGCTATGGTGGGAGAAAACTGTATCAAAATAAAAGAAGGAGGTCATATTCATCAGATTAAAATGAAAGATATTCTCTATCTGGAAGCTCTGAAAGATTATACCAGAATTATCACTCTTGAAAAAAATCACTGTATTTTAAATTCTTTGGGAAATCTTCTGCAAAAAAACTTTTTTGATTCTTTTGTCAGAATACACAGAAGCTATGCTGTCCCACGTCATCTTATCCGTGGAAAAAGCTGTCATGAAATAGAGCTTACTCATCATATAAAACTTCCTATCGGCCGCACTTACAAGGACAATCTGTCTTTTTTTAATCCTTAAAAAAGTCTAACATTAATTCACAAAATGCCATTGGTCGATTATTTCTGCCGTTGGTCTATTTTCTTTCCAATTGATTGAGATAGGTGGTAATTTAGTCTTCCCAAATTCCCCAAGAAAAACACGTATCTATTAATCACCAAAACTGTTATCCATGGAAAGAATATCTATTTATTGTATTATTCTGTCTGTCTTTTCCATCCCCATACTGCACGCTCAGGCTGTAGTTTTGGCAACGGGATTGGATGCATCAGCAGCTAATGGTTTTGTTTCGTACAGTGTAGGTCAGACCACCTATCTGGAAAAAGGAACAGGACAAGTTCTGGAAGGCGTTCAGCAGCCTTACGAAATCATCACACTTACCACTATTGAAACTCCTTCTGAACTGACGGGTATTTTACTTTACCCTAATCCTTTCAGAGATTATTTGTATTTAGATTTTACGTCAAATAGTTTTAAAGGCTCAGAATATCAGTTATTCGATGCTCAGGGCAAGCTGGTAAAAAAAGATAAGATTTCACAATCAAAATCTGAGCTTAATTTCTCTTCACTTCCTTCCGCGATGTACATCATCAGGATTACTCAAAATGGAGAAAATATCAAAACTTTTAAAATCATAAAAAAATAAAACGCCATGAAAAAAATATTATCAGTGTTTTGGATCCTGACAGGTTTCTTTATGGGACTGTCCCAGGCTCCGGAAAAAATGAGCTACCAAGCTGTCATGAGAAATGGTTCCGGACAACTCTTAGCCAATCAAGGAATTGCCATAAGAGTAAGCATATTGCAGGGATCTCCTGCCGGAGCAGCAGTCTACTCTGAAAGACTCACCGGAAATACCAATGCCAACGGACTTGTTAGTCTCGAAATAGGAACAGGAACAATCCTTACCGGAACATTCGCCACGATCGACTGGTCTTCAGCAAGCTATTATTTAAAAACAGAAACAGATCCAGCCGGTGGAACCAACTATACCATAGTAGGAACCAGCCAGCTACTAAGTGTACCTTATGCTTTATATGCTAAATCTGCCGGAGTGAGCGGAGGAAGCTTTACGATTCCCTATTCCAATACGGTAAATAATGCATCCACTTTATTTTCATTAATCAATGATGGTGATGGAACTGCAGTGGAAGGAGCCAACAGTACAACCACATCCAGTATTGCTGCTGTAAGAGGAATTGTAAGCAATACAGCACCTGGAGGATTTTCTTCAGCAGTACGCGGTATCAATAACGGAACCGGCGGACTCGGAATCGGAGTCTGGGGAAGCCAGGCCGGAAGCGGCTGGGGAGTTTATGGTGTTACTCCCAACGGTTTAGGAGTTTACGGAAATTCCAGCGGAAACGGATATGGTGTTTATGCAAACAGTAATACAGGAACAGGTTTAAATGCTACCAGTAACAATGGTATTGCTGCCAATATTTCTATCGTCAATAATGCCAACGCCAATAGTGTTCTTACAGCATCTACTGTAGGGAACGGAACAGTTATCAATGTTTCCACTACAGGTAGCGGAGCCGGGATACTAAGTTCTACTGCGGGAGGCTTTGGTGCTCATGGAATCACCTCTTCCCAGTCATCTGCAGGGATTATTGGAGATAATACCGGAGCAGGTGAAGCGGTTGTGGGAAGAACCACTAGTGATATTGCCGGAGCGGTTGTAGGCCGTAATGATGGAGGTGGATATGGGGTGAGAGGATTTGTGGCTACTAATACTTCAGGAACTGGTATCGGTGTCTACGGACAGGTAGGTTTAAATAACAGTACCGGCCGTGCAGGACGATTTGAAAATTTCAATCAAACCAATACAACAGGGAATACTTTTGAGGTAGAAACGAATGGAAACGGAAATATTCCGGATAATACTCAAGGAAACGCAGCCTCCTTTATTGTTGACAATACCAATAGCGTAGGAGCAGCAGTAAGAGGAGAAGTAAATACTATTTTTGGAAACTTTGGTGCTGCCGCAGTTTTTGGAGTTTCTTCAGGAACCGGAGGACGTGCCGGTTTATTTTATGCATCAAATCCTTCCGGAAATGGAGCATCACTGATCGCTCTCACAGATGGTAACGGAAATGCCATCACCGCCAATGCAGGAAAAGACGGAAACGGTATTGAGACCAATATTGATGGAGCCGGAAATGCTCTTTATGCATGGGTTCCTTCTTTTGCTACGGGACGTGCCGGACGATTTAATATTTTCAACGATGCCAATACCAGTGATGTGATCACGGTAACTACTGTAGGAAATGGTATTGGTGGAAATTTTAAAGTAGACAGAGTTACCGGAACATCTCCTGCGGTAAAAGGAGAAGTTAATTCGCAGTTTGCAAATTTTGGAACCGCTGGAATTTATGGAGTATCTTCCGGAACTGGTGGATTTGCAGGTTTATTTCATGCAAGCAATCCTTCAGGAAACGGCCCCGCATTAGTTGCTATTGCTGACGGAAATGGAAATGGTATTACAGCCAATGCATCCAATACTGGAGATGGAGTTGAAACCACTGTGGACGGAACGGGAAGTGCCATTTATGCATGGGTTCCTAATTTCAGTAATGGACGAGCTGCAAGATTTGTGAATTTTAATACATCCAATACCAATGCGGCAATTACCGTGGAAACTCATAGTGCAGGATCTTTGGCTTTGTTTAAATCAGGAAATCCAGGAACCGTAAATGTTGCCCGTATTGATAATACCGGAAAAGGATTTTTCAATGGCGGTACACAAAACAGTGGTGCCGACGTTGCTGAGGCTTTTGATGTCAACGGAAGCATTTCAGAATATGAGCCGGGTGACATTCTGGTTATCTCAACAAAAGCAGACAGAACGGTTGAAAAATCATCAACTCCCTACTCTACTCTTGTTGCCGGAGTATATGCCACTAAACCTGGTGTACTGCTTACAGAAGAACATATCGATATTGATATTTCCAATAAAGCGCCAATGGGTGTCATTGGTGTCATTCCAACCAAAGTATGTCTTGAGAACGGAAAAATAAAAAGAGGAGATCTTCTGGTGACTTCATCTAAAGCGGGAGTTGCCATGAAAGCCAATCTCAAAAAGGTAAAAATTGGCCAGGTCATCGGAAAAGCACTTCAGGATTATGACCAAAAAGAGATTGGAAAAATTCAAGTATTAGTCAACATAAAATAAACCGTCATGAAAATAGCATATATCATCCCATTATTATTTCTAAGCACTCTTATTTATGCTCAGGAAAGCAAAAAAACGGCTCCTGTAGAAGAAGATCAGGCTCTGGTTGTAAAACAGGCAAAAGAACAACAGGCTGTCCAAATTCAGGCTGATAAGGAAAGAGCTGAAAAAAATACAGGAAGTACAGGTTTGGCTTCTGATAAGGGGCTGTAAGTAAAAAAACAGGAATCCAAACCCAAAGCAGCTGCAGATCATTCAGTAAAGCTTCTTCCCAATACAGCAAGCCTTGAAGACATAAAAAAAACGATCCCAAACAGACAGGTATATCATAATACCATAAATTCTAGGAACACAAAAATGACAGTTACCGGGCTGCCTAATACAGCAACTCTGGAAGAAATAAAAAAAACAATTCCCAAAAACTAATGACTCTCAAAAACTAGTAACCTCAAAAAGCTGATAACCAAACTAGATTTTTCAAACAAAGAAGTCCGCTATTATGCGGACTTTTGTTTTGTATAGGGTGAAATGGTATTATTAATCCCAATCGGCAGCTACAAATTTCATAGTATTTCCATGATCATCGGTTAAAGTTAGGAAATGTCCTTTGATAGAATAATGAGTCATGGTCTCAATCTTTTTCTGAAAAGAGGTTTCAAGATTCATATCCTGACAGGCTTTCATGGTACTTATTCCTTTTGAAATGCTTACTTTTCCTCCTTTTTTAAATTCTGAAACAAAAGACATCCGGTTACATCCCATATAAACACTTGCCTGAATTTTACCCTTTACCTTATTGGCTGTCAGATTCATTTCGGCTTTATTGGCTATTAATTGATCTTTTGAAAAGCCCTCAAAAGAAATGAGCATCCATTGCCTTTGAAGAAAGGGATCTTTAGCAGGCATTGAGGAACAATTTAAAACGAGTCCTAAAAGTAAAACTGTAAAAAGTGGTAATAGTATCTTTTTCATGGGGACTATCATCCCATTTTCATACCATTCCGGGACAGAATCTCGTAAAAATTAGTAAATTAGCGACACAAAAATTATTTTATAAAATGAAAAGACTATTTCTACTATTCACTTTCTTACTGGGCTTTGCCCAGATGAGGGCGGATGAGGGGATGTGGCTGCTAATGCTCATCAAAAGACTTAACGGTGTTGATATGCAAAAAGAGGGTCTACATCTTACGCCTGAAGAAATTTATTCTGTGAACAATTCAAGCTTAAAAGATGCTATCGTAAGTTTCGGTGGTTTCTGTACAGGTGAAATTGTGTCGGATAAAGGACTTATATTTACCAACCACCACTGTGGTTACGGTGCTGTTGCTGCGGCTTCTACACCTGAAAAAGATTATTTGAAGAACGGTTTCTGGGCAATGAAACAGAAAGACGAGTTCAATGCAAAGGATCTTTATGTGAGATTTTTAGTGAGAATGGATGATGCTACGCAAAGAATCAATTCTAAACTAAACAACAATATGACCGGAGCAGAGAGAAAAGCTGTGATTGATGCTGAAACGAAAGCAATCCAGACAGAAAACTCTGAAAACGGAAAATATACGGTAGTGGTAAGAGATTTCTTCAACGGAAATGAATTCTACTATTTTGTATACCAGGATTATAAAGATATCAGATTGGTAGGTGCTCCACCTTCATCTTTAGGAAAATTCGGTGGAGATACAGACAACTGGGAGTGGCCAAGACACACTGCAGACTTTACAGTTTTCAGAGTATATGCTGATGCTGCAGGAAACCCTGCTGAATATTCTCCAAGCAACACACCTTTGAAGCCTAAGCACTTCCTTCCGGTTTCTCTTAAAGGAATTAAGCCTGGTGACTTCTCAATGATCTTAGGATATCCTGGAAGAACAAACCGTTACCTGACTTCTTATGGAATTCAGCAGATGGTAACTAAAGATTATCCGGCATGGGTTGAAGCTTCTAAATTGGCTATGGATGTAATGAAAAAATACATGGACAAGGATAAGGCGACTCAACTTAACTATGCTTCTCAATATGCTTCTGTAGCTAACTACTGGAAAAACAGACAGGGAACTATCGATGCAGTAGAGAAAAACGGAACTATTTCAGACAAGCAAAAGATCGAAGAAACTTATAACAAGTGGGCTGCAATGCCAGGAAATGACCAATACAATGGCGTTTTAGAAGATATTGGCATCTATTATAAGCAAGTTTCTGATAGAAATGTTGAAAGAAACTATGCTTCTCAGTTTTCAAGAAATGCAAAATATATTACACTTGCATTGCAGGTAGGATCTGCTCTTAAAGCTTATGCAGCTCAGGATATGCAGGGAAGATTAGCAATGAAAGCTAAAACAGAAGCTGCTATCAAAGCAGCTTATGAAAATTTCAATCCATCTTTGGAAGGAGAAATGCTTGCAGCTATGACAAGTCTTTACCAAGCAAGAGTTAAAAACCCAGACGTTGCTTCTGCTACTATTTTAGGATTGGATGCTAAGACTGTTTCTAATTTAGCGTATTCTTCAATCTTCGCTAATAAGACTTCTGCAACAAACTTCTTATTGAACCCGGATGCATTGAAACTTGATGCTGATCCACTTTGGAAAGCAGCTAACGGAATTGTTGCTGATCAAAAAATAAGCATGGAAAGATTTGTAAAAATAGATGATAATTTTGCGAAAAATAACCGTCTGTTCCTAGCTGGTTTAATGAAAGCTATGCCTGAGAAGAAATTCTACCCGGATGCTAACTCTACAATGAGATTAACTTATGGTACGGTAGATAAATTGCCTATCAGAAATGACAGAAATTATTTCGGTATTACGGATAACTATTATACAGATATGACTGGTCTTGTTGGAAAATACAAGAAAGGTGATGAAGAATTTGATCTTCCTCAAAGAGTGATTGATCTTTACAACCTTAAAGATTTCGGTCAGTATGCTGATGCTGCGGGTTATATGCCTGTAAACTTCCTTTCTAACAACGATATTACTGGTGGTAACTCTGGTTCTCCGGTAATTGACGGAGATGGTAACCTTATCGGTATTGCGTTTGACGGAAACAGTGAAGCATTAAGCGGAGATATCGTATTCGAGCCTGAATGGCAGAAAACAATCAACGTAGACGTTCGTTTTGTTCTTTGGACAATCGATAAATTTGCTGGCGCAAGAAGAATAGTTGATGAATTGAAGCTTGTAAGAGATGCAAACACTCCGGCTGATACAAAAACTAAAAACTCAGGTACTACAACAACGCCTAAAAAAGTTAAAAAATAATTATCTCATTTGATATATTTTTGAAACCGTGAAATTTACTTTCACGGTTTTTTTATTTTTGATGATTAAAAATCATTTCATCATGAAGCTTAATCCTATTGAATTCACAGCTATTATCCAGCAAAACGGAGAAATGAATGCTGCATTTGTAGAATTTCCATTTTCTACAGAGGAATTATTTCATAAAAAAGGACAGGTAAAAATTAAAGCCCTATTTGATGATAAGATTGAATACCGCGGAAGCCTTGTCAAAATGAAATCCGCTTGTCATATTTTAGGACTGACTCAGGAAGTAAGAAAGCTGCTGGGTAAGACTTTCGGGAATGAAGTCTCTGTTTCTCTTACTGAAGACAAGGAGGAAAGAGTAGTTGAAATTGCAGATGATATCACCATTGTTTTTAATGAAAATCCGAAAGCAAAAACCTTATTTGACAAAATGAGCTATACTCACAAAAAGGAATATATCCGTTGGATTGAAGAAGCCAAGAAACCGAAAACGAGAGAAAACAGAAAAATAAAAATGATTATGATGATTCTGGATGGGAAAAAGGGGATATAGACCGCTTTACTTTTCCCTCTCAAAAACGATACATTTAAAAAAAATTGAAATAAGAAAATATTTTTTGTCAGGATCTCAAAAAGTAGCCGACTATAGTTACAGATATCATTTATAACTATAAAAATTTACTTTTATGAACAAGTTTATTTTCAGAACATCAGTTTTAGCGGCAGCTACTCTAGCTGCGTTTTCCTTAACTTCATGCAGTGATTCCAATAACGACATGATGACAGACATGGGTTTTCAAAGATCCATTACTTTTGAAAACGTGGTAACTCCCAAAGATTTTGTAGAAAGCGGAAGTTTTCAGGGAGTGGGAACTCCGCCCATTATTTTGCCCGGACAATCTGTTTCTGTTAAATTCAGTGCAGGAAAAACACAGGCTTTAATGTTTGCGACGATGTATGGCGCTTCAAAAGACTGGTTCTTTGCCTCCCAACAACCAGGTATCAAATTGTTTGACTCCAATGGAAATGCTATTACCGGCGATGTTTCTTCAAGTGTCCGATTGTGGGATAACGGAACCAAGGACGATATGACCGGACAAGTTGAAAGCAAACCCATTATGCAGGTTCCTAATGTCAATGCTTCACAACTTATGAAGCTTAATCTTACTTACAATGATGTAACTTCAGAGTTTACCCTGACCATTACCAATACCTCTGGCGGAACAGCCAACGAAACTCCTTTTTCTCCAGGAGTATGGGCAGTTTCCAACTACAATGGATCTCAACTGCTGAACAGCGCTCCATTTTTTACACCTAATGCTTTATCCAATCCTGAAATCACAGATATTGCTCAAATGGGAAATATCAGTAAAATGATGACGAAACTGAATGCCAGTACAGGAATTATGACAGGGCTTTCTCCTGCCTTGGTGGTTGTTTATCGTGGTGATAAAAATCCAATTTATGAATTAGGCAAAGCAGACAGCGGAATGGGATTGAAAGATATTGCACAGTTTGGAAATGTAGCCAAGCTTCAAAACAGTTTAAAATCTTTACCTAATGTAAAAGGAGTATATGTTGCAGGAAATGCTCCTGTAGCTCCAGGAAGTAAGGTTACAACAAACTTTAATGCTGAGCCAGGTGATAAAATTGCCTATGCAACCATGTTTGGTTTTTCCAATGACTGGTTCTATGCCAATGAACAAAGTATTGATGCCAATAGTAAGGGAGACCTCAGCTTAAAAACTTCATTATTTGATTCCGGGACAGGTATTGACCAATATCCGGGTGCGGGAAATCATCAGGCATTGTTTGGGGGAACTCCACAAAGTGAAAATAAGGTTATTTCCAAAGTAGGAAACTTTTATCCTGTTCCTGCAGTACAGAATGTGATTAAAGTAACCGTTAATTAATCTTCAAATAAAAAGAGGTTGTCTCAAAAGTGTCATTCTGAACGAAATGGAATGTAGTGAAGAATCTCATTCTTATGA